>JAQBQC010000316.1 GCA_028287205.1 Gemmatimonadota bacterium | reverse complement strand
GACAGGAACGGAGAAAAACCTCCGGGAGGACGACGAACCGCTCGCTCACGACGGGCGAGTGCCAGATGCAAAAAGAGCGAGCGCGGAATCCGCGCTCGCTCTTTTGTTGCTACTCGAGTCTTGTGATCAGGTCGCTGCGACCGGCCGCGCCTTGATAAAACCCATCTACACCGCATAGCCGGCGAGCTTTTTCTGCAGCACGCGGCGCCCGCGGAAGAGACGCGACTTCACCGTTCCCTCGGGAATCCCGAGAATGTTCGCGATCTCCGCGTAGCGCAGCCCCTGCACGTCGCTCAGCACCACGGCGAGCCGGTAGTCCTCGGGCAGCGCGTCGATCGCGCGCGTGATCTCATCGTCCATGAAGGAGTCGTAGAACTTCCCCTCCGGATCCGCCTCACCCACGATCTCGTACGCGCCGCGCCCATCCTCATCCTCGGGAATGCGCACTTCGCGCGCGTCGATGCGCCGCTTCCGGCTCACGAACGCGTGATAGAGAATCGTGAAGAGCCATGCGCGGACGTTCGTGCCGAGCTGATACTGCTCCCACCGGTCGAAGGCGCGGAGCATCGTCTCGGAGACGAGGTCTTCTGCTTCATCGCGCTCGTGTGTGAGCTTGAGCGCAAAACTATAAAGCGCGTCGAGGTGCGTGAGCGCTTCGCTTTCGAATTGCGCGCGACGCTTCGACCGGTCATCGGTCGAGAGCGCGCGCGTACGCTCCGCAGATACGGGCGCCGCCATTGTCGTCGGCATTCCTTCCCCCACAGGCTGCATGTTCATTAAGTCGCCACCCCCACCCCAACTGCAGCTGCCGGCTCGCGCTCCCGCGCATACGAGCGCACCGACCGCTTGAGCTCCGTCGCGATTCCTGCCGCGCTGGCCGCATCGCCCTTCACGCGAGACATGAACCACGCACCTTCGAGCGTCGCCACGACGAACCGCGCGAGGCGCGCGGTATCCGCGTCCTCATTGAGTCGTGGCCGCGCTTCCCACAGCACGGCTTCGATCTGATCAGCCCAGCGCTGAAAGAGCGCATCGACGAGCTGCCGGAATCCTTCATGCTGCGACGCCATTTCCGTCGCGAGTGCACCGCAGGGCGTTCCGGAAGTGCAGGCATCGGGCGACTGCGCCGAGATGACTGCATCGATGAAGCGCGTGAGACGCTCGATCGGCTCGACCGTCGGCTCGCGCAACGCAACGAGCCCGCGCTCGGCGAAGCTCTCGAACTGGAGCTTGAGCACTGCGTATCCCAGCTCTTCCTTCGACTTGAAGTAGTGGTAGAAATGGCCTTTGCCACACAGCCCGGACTCGCGAATCACCTCATCGATCGAGGTGTCGCTGAAGCCCTGTCTCCGCATGACCGCTGTTGCGGCCTCCACTATCTGCGTCCGCCTATCTTTCATGGAAGGGATGATAAGACCGATCAGTCCATATGTCAAGTAAACGCTTGACTACTTTGTAAGATGTTATGTTGTAAGGAGTTAAAGCGGTCGAGTAATTACCTGACCGTTCGGGTAGGTAATGCGGAGCGGTCGTTCTTGACCGGCCAGTCCTAACGGCTTGCACCGAATCGATTTGTGCGGCCGATCGGGCTAAATTCCCCGCTTCATGAATACCATCCGCGTCACCCGCAGCTACCTGCAACTCCCTTCGAGAAGTGCACTTCGCGGTGTCCCGCTCGCGGAGGATTTCCGCATTGAGCATGCCCACCCCTGTCCGATCCCGTTTTTTCGCTATCTCTACACCGAAGTCGGACGCGATTATCGCTGGAGAGATCGCCTCTCGTGGACCGATGAGCAGTGCGCCGCGCATCTCGCGAATTCCGGCGTGTCGATCTGGGTGCTCTACGGACACGGCGCGCCCGGCGGCTACTTCGAATTGAACGAGCAGCACGATGGCTCGATCGAGATCACCTACCTCGGCCTCATGCGCGAATACATCGGGCGCGGGCTGGGCAAGCAGCTGCTCACCGCCGCAGCGGAGTGCGCGTGGTCGCTCGGCCCAACGCGCGTGTGGCTCCACACGTGCACGCTCGACTATGCAGCGGCGCTGCCCAACTATCTGGCGCGCGGCTTCGAGAAATTTCGGGAAGAGGAGTACGAGATTCCGCGCTGAGCGCGACGCGCTCGCGGGCGCGGCACCGCACTAGCGCGACCGGCGCCGTCTCCGCCCCGGTCCACCGCCACCGCGCTTCTTGTCTCCACCTCCGCGCGGCGGGCCACCACGCGTTCGCTCACCACGCCTCGGCGGTCCGTTCTCGCGCACTCGCTCGGGCGCGCGCTCGCGCTCGACTTCGTCCGGCATCCACGGACGCTCGAGCAGCTCCTGCAGCTCATCCAGGCTCGCACCACGCAGCGATCCACGCGCGCCGCGATGCACCGCAAAGCGCAGCGGGCGATCGAGCGTCGGGAGCTCACTCTCGTGCAGCGTGCGCGCCATCTTCTCGGGCAATCTGAGCCGAGCGACGCCGCCTACGCCGTCCTCGACATCGTACTCGATGGGCACGTCGTGGTCGCGCACCGTGGTCGTGCCCGGAAGCGCGAGCCACCGCTTGCGAACAGCCGCCGGCACGATCGTATCCGGATCGATGACGAGCGGCGCGGCGCGAAAATCATCCACCGACTGCGCGCTCTCCAGCATCTTCGCGTACAGTGCCGTCAGCTCCGCGAGCGACAGCCTCGGCGTGTTGCCGCCGCTCCGCCGGTAGACATCGCGAATCTCCTCGATCGCCGCACGATTTCGCTTCACGGCCGGATGCCGCGCCTCGAACCGGGCGAGCGACTCAGCGATCTTCTGCCGAGCGAGCTCCGCGAGCTCGGGCGGAAAGATCTCGATCGGCTCCTCTTCCCGTCCCAGCTCGAATCCGAAGTACGTGATCTGGCTGCGCAGCACGAGCGGCGACCGCTTGCGATGCGGATCGAACACGAGCTCGGGTGGCCCGTGCGTCGCGTACTTCTTGATCAGATCGTACGGAATCTGCGTTCCCTCGATCGCCGCGCGCGGAATTCCCATGCGGTCCGCGAAGTAGCGCAGCTCGCCCGCGATCGCGCC
>JAQBQC010000216.1 GCA_028287205.1 Gemmatimonadota bacterium | reverse complement strand
ACGGGCTGCGTGGCAGCAGCTCGAAGCCGAACTTGTGCAGCTCCAGCTCCTTGATGATCTCCGGACGCAGCAGGCTGTTGACGTAGGCGGCCGTCGAGACCTTGTAGCCGGGCCAGATTTCTTCACTTACGCAGGCGCCGCCCACGAGCTCGCGCCGCTCGAGCACGCACACACTCTTTCCTGCGCGAGCGAGATAGGCCGCGCAGACGAGCGCGTTGTGACCCGCGCCGATGAAGACGACGTCGTAGTTCTTCGCCATAAACTTTGGGAGAGAAAAGGAGGGTGGGCGGATCGCCCGTCAACGCGGAGCGGGCACCGTGCACCAGTCCGCGAGTAATGTATACAATTACGGCGCTTTGTACACCGTGCCGGTCTTCATCACGAATGCGACGTGGGCAAACTTGCCCACATCCGCCAACCCATCGCCTTCGACCGCAACGAGATCGGCGGACTTTCCCGCTGCGATCGAGCCGACGCGATCCTGCCATCCGATCAGCGTCGCCGCATTGATGGTCGCCGATTGCAGCACCTGCATCGGCGTCATGCCTCCGTACTGAATCAGAAGTGGAAACTGCTGCGCGTTCTCTCCATTCGGATAGACACCCGCATCGGTGCCGAACGCCATCTTCACTCCTCCAGCCACCGCCTTGCGCAGCCCCACGTGCTTGAGCTTCGCAACTTCCTCGCTCTTGCGCAGGATCTCCGCCGGCCACCCCTGCGCCTTCCCGACCTGGCGAATGTATTCGCCATCGATGAGATCGGACACGAGATACGTGCCGTGCTCCTTCATCAGGCGAACCGATTCATCATCGAGTAGCGATCCGTGCTCGATCGACGCGACGCCCGCGCGAACCGCGGCGTTGATTCCGGCCGCCCCATGCGCATGCGCGGCGACGCGCGCACCGTACTTCGCCGCCTCCGTCACCGCGGCGTGAATTTCCTCCTCGCTGTACTCCTGCACGCCGGGCTTCGTTCCCGCGGCGAGCACCGCGCCTGTCGCGATGATCTTGATGAGATCCGTGCCGTGATTCAGGATCTCGCGCACGCGCTGCCGCACCTCCGTCGCAGAGTTGGCCACGCCCAGCCGCATCTCCGGCGGCAGCACGACATCGGTGGCCTGCCCCGTGACCTCTCCCCCTCCGGTGCTCACGGTGATGTACGCGCCGGCGACCGCCATGCGCGGCCCCATCACCAGGCCGCTATTGATGTAGTCGCGGAGCGCCACATCGAGATACGCGCGAAAGGTCCCCACATCGCGCACGGTCGTGAACCCGGCGAGAAGCGTCCGGCGCGCGTGCACGACGCCGTCCAGCGTCTCCTGCGCGGCCGAGCGCTCGAGCGGAAGCAGAAAATCCGCGTTGGTCTCGCCGCCGATCAGGTGCGTGTGACAGTCGATGAGTCCCGGCGTTACCGTGTAGCGTGACAGATCGATGACCTTCGCCCCCGTGGGCACGTGCCCCGGCGCGCGCTCCACCGACACGATCTTGTCACCACGCACCACGATCATCTGATCGCGCAGCACCTTCCCCGCCTCGACATCCACGAGCCATCCGGCGCGGATGGCTGTGATGGCCGAGCTGTCCGGCGGGAGATAGGGCGGTGCCATGAAGTCGGGCGTCTGCATCTGCGCTGCGGCCGCGCGCGCGCAGATGGCGAGCAGCAGGCTCGCGGCCAGCGCCGCGCGAGAGACAATCTTTGTCATCACGGGGCCTTGTAGACGGTGCCGGTCTTCATCACGAACGCGACGTTCGTGTAGCGACCGATGTCGGCGAGGCCATCGCCTTCCACCGCGATGATGTCGGCCGACTTTCCGGGAGCGATCGAACCGACCTTGTCCTGCCACCCCATCAAGGTCGCCCCATTGATCGTTGCGGACTGCAGCGCCTGCATGGGCGTCATGCCGTACTTCACCATGTAGGGGAGCTGCCGCGCATTCAGTCCGTGCGGATACACGCCCGCATCCGTGCCGAACGTCATTTTCACCCCTGCAGCTACCGCCTTTCGGAAGCCCACGCGCTGCGCATCGGTGGTCTCGTCGTTCTTCCGCAGAATCTCGGCCGACCAGCCCTGCTGCCTTCCGACCGTGTTCGTGTAGTCGCCGTTGTAGATGTCGGCGTCGAGGTAGGTGCCGTGCTCCTTCATCAGTCGGATCGATTCGTCGGTCATCAGCGATCCGTGCTCGATGGATGCGACGCCCGCCTTCACCGCGGCGTTTATTCCCTCCGGTCCATGCGCGTGCGCGGCGACGCGCGTGCCGTATTTCGCGGCCTCGGTCACTGCTGCATGGATCTCTTCCTCGCTGTACTCCTGGACGCCCGGCTTCGTCCCCGGTGCGAGCACCGCGCCCGTTGCAATGATCTTGATGAAGTCCGCGCCGTGGTTGAGAATCTCACGCACGCGCTGGCGCACTTCGTCGGCACTGTTCGCGACACCGAAGCGCATGTCGGGTGGCAGGCCGACGTCCGTCGCGAGCCCCGTCACCTCGCCGCCCCCAGTGCTCACGGTGATGTACGGGCCGGCGACCTGCATGTGGGGCCCCATCACGTATCCATCGTTGATATAGTCGCGCAGTGCCACGTCGAGAAATGCCCGAAAGACCCCCACGTCGCGCACCGTCGTGAATCCGGCCATCAGTGTGCGGCGCGCGTTCTTCACGCCGTCGAGTTTTTCCTGGCCCGAGGATCGCTCGAGCGGCGCCGAGGCGTTCGCGGATTCGTCGGCGCCGATGAGATGGGTGTGGCAGTCGATGAGGCCGGGAGTGACGGTGTAGCGCGAGAGGTCGATCACCTTCGCGCCGGCCGGAACGTGACCCGGCGCCGGCTCCACCGATGCGATCTTGTCGCCGCGCACCACGATGACCTGGTCGCGTAGCACGGTTCCCTTGTCCACATCCACCAATCGTCCCGCGCGGATCACCGTCACGACCGTGGCCGCTGGCGGCAGGTACGGGGGGGACATGAAGTCCGGCATCTGTGCCGCGGCACGCTGACCGAGAGCGGCAAGCGCGCACGCCACGACGAGCATTCGTTGCATACAACCACGGGAAGGGAGGGACTGCGGAGAAGCGCCCGGCAGATGATGGCGCGTGCAGCGCCGGAGCGACAGGGTAGGGCGCGTCAGGACATCCCCGCCCTTTCGCGTTTCCGCAGTTCTCCTCATCTTGGGACACCACCATATCTCCCCGGATTCGCAAATGGCGACCTTCGTCAAGACGCGGGATATCCCGATCGCCGGCGCGCACACGCTGCCGCAGGAATTCTTCACCTCGCCCGAGCTGTTCGCGCAGGAGTTCGATCGCATCTTCGCGCGCCGATGGATCTGCATCGGACGCGAGGCGAAGATCGCGAACAAGGGTGATTATTTTTTGCATACAATCGGGAAGGAGAGCATCATCGTCCTCCGCGATCAGTCCGGGGAGGTTCGCGCGCACTACAACACCTGCCGCCATCGCGGCGCGCGCATGTGCGAAGCGGCGTCCGGCACGCTCTCCGAAACGATCCAGTGTCCGTATCACGCGTGGACCTACGCGCTCGACGGCCGCCTCGTAGGCGCGCAGACGAGTGATTCGATTCCGGGATTCGACAAGAAGAACTTCCATCTCGTCGGCGTCGCCATTGCCGCATGGGAGGGCTTTCTCTTCATCAATCTCGATCCGAATCCCGAGCCGTTCGCCGAGGCGTTCGCAGCGCTCATCGGCCGCTTCGAGCGCTTCAACCTCAGCGGGCTCACCGTCGCGCGCACCATCGAGTACGACGTCAAGTCGAACTGGAAGCTCGTCTTCCAGAACTACTCCGAGTGCTACCACTGCTCACCGGTGCACCCGCAGCTCACGAAGATCACGCCTTCCAACAGCGGCGAGAACGATCTCTTCGAAGGCCCGTTCCTGGGCGGCTACATGGTGATGAACGAGCAGCACGAGAGCCTCTCGATGAGTGGGCAGGCGTGCGGCGTTCCCGTGGGCGAGCTCGATGAAGCCGACATGAAGCGCGTGTACTACTACTCGATCTTCCCGAACATGCTCCTCAGTCTCCACCCGGACTACGTGATGGCGCACTACATCACGCCCGTCTCCGCGGAGCGCTCACTCATCACCTGCGAGTGGCTCTTCCATCCGGACAGCGTGCGCGACGACACGTGGGATGTGGAGGACGGCATCGCGTTCTGGGATCTCACCAACCGTCAGGACTGGCACGTCTGCGAGATCAGCCAGGCGGGAATCGCGTCGCGTGGCTATCGCCCCGGACCGTACTCGAGCCGCGAAAGCCTCTCCGTCATGTTCGATCGCGAGGTGCTCAACGCGCTCGGCCGCGACGGCGAAGGCGGCGGGGATCTCGACTAGGCACTGCCCGTAGCGCGGGGAGCGAAGCGGCTGACGGCCTAGGGCGCCGTCAGCCGCTCACGATCATGGGGTCAGCTCTTCCACGCCGCGGCCATTTCCTTCGCGTACGCCGCGAAGCTGCGCGGCGCATGCCCCAGCACTGAAGTCAGCTGGGTGACGTCCGCGGGAGTCGCCTTGAGACCGTCCTTCTGGAAGAACGCGTACATGTGCTTGAAATCGTAGAGCATCGACGCCGGGAGGTAGGCGCGATTCTGCGCTTCCCACGCCTCGAGATCGTCGCCGGCGTACTTGATCGGCTTGCCGAGCGCGCGGCTCCAGTCCGCGGCCGTGCTTTCGCCGGTCACGACTTCGGGCCCGACGAGATTGTAGACCTTCTTGTCGTGCGCATTGGTGGTGAGCGCGGCGACCGCCACTTCGCCAATGTCGCGCACGTCCACACGTGAAAGGCCTGCGCTGCCGATCGGCTGCGGATACACGCCGTAATTGAGCAAGGCTTCCTTGAACCAGATGTCATTCTGGTAGAAGTTGTTCGGCCGGACGATGGTGTACTCCATCCCGGACTGCATCACCGCGGCCTCGATGCCGAGCTTTCCGCCGAAGTGCGGCAGGTGCGGCGCGCGATCGGCATGGTGCACCGAGAGATAGACGATGCGCTTCGCGCCCGCGTCGCGTGCGCCATTGACGCCGAGCAACCCTTCGAACGACTCGGTCGTGCTCACCGGATTCAGAAGGAACACGGCCTCCATCCCCGCGAATGCACCGAGCTTCGTCGGATCGAGCAGGTCGCCGACGATGCCGGTCACGCCCTGCGGCAGCTTGCTCGCATGTTCCGGCGAGCGCGTGAGCACGAACACCTGCTCGCCCCGATTCTTGAGCTGACGAACCACTTCCGATCCGACCGTGCCCGTTCCTCCTACCACTAGAATCTTCATCGCGCGCTCTCCATGCGAATGTTGTGCGTGTATCGAAGAATCTATTTCCGCCTGCCCGCCACATAAAGCCCTACCCCAACCGCGATCATCGCTGCCGTGAGCCCG
>JAQBQC010000188.1 GCA_028287205.1 Gemmatimonadota bacterium | reverse complement strand
CTCTACGCGAGCGCCGAGCGCGCGCAGCATGCGCTCGGTGTGATCGCGCGAGCGTGACGGCTCGGTCACTTCCACAGGCACTCCGCCTACGACGCCCGCGAGCAGGATCGCGCTCTTGATCTGCGCGCTCGCCGTCTCCGATGTCCACGCGATGGACTGCAGCGCACCCCCTTCGATCGCCATCGGCAACCCGTCGCCGGACTCGAGCTCCACGCGCGCGCCCATCGCGATGAGCGGCCGCGCCACGCGCCGCATCGGCCGCTTGCTCAGGCTCGCATCGCCGACGAAGCGCGACTGAAACGCGCAACCCGCGGCGACACCAGCCATGAGCCGCGTCGTCGTGCCGCTGTTCCCGCAGTCGAGATCGACGGAAGGCGCGAGCATCGCACGCGCACCACGCGCATCGATGATCATGTCGTCGCCGAGCGGCGGCACCGCGACGCCCAGCGCGCGAAGCACGCCCGCAGTGCTGTGCACGTCCGCGGACTGCAGAATGTCGCGCACGCGCGACCGCCCGGTTGCGAGCGCAGCGAAAATGAGGGCGCGGTGCGACAGCGACTTGTCGCCGGGAACGCGGATCACGAGGGGCGCGGTCATGCGGGGGGCTCCGCCGCGCGGCGCCACTCTCGCGCCGAGTCCCAGAGCTTGCGCAGCGCACGCTGGTCGCCGCGCGCAAGCGCCTCGCGGATGCTCGCGACATTGTGCTCCAGCTTCGTCAATGCGGCATCGAGCGCGGCGGGTTGCGCCTGCACGAGCGACGACCACTGTTCGAACGCACTCGCGGCGAGGCGCGTCGTGTCACGCGCACCGGGACCCACGCTGTCGGGATCGATCTGCTCCGCCGCAAAGGTGGCGGCGAGCGCCGTGGACGCAAGCTGCGGCAGATGACTCACCCACGCCATCATCCCATCGTGCTCCTCGGCCGTCCGATACTCGAGGCGCGCGGCGCCCACATGGGTCCAGAGCCAGTTCATCCACGACCGCACATCGTCGGATGCTCGGGATTCGATGCTCACGGTGCACCCCTGAAACAGATCCGCGCGTGCGGCGCCGAAGCCCGAGTCGTGCGAGCCCGCGAGCGGATGCGCGCCAATGACACGCGCTCGCGTGGCCTCGTCGAGCTTGAGCGCGTCGCTCGATTGTACGCCGCCGCAGTGCACGATCGCGGCGTCGGTCGGCGCCGCGTGCACCGCAACCGAAGCCACTTCCGCGATTGCCTGCACGGGCACCGCGATGAGCACGAGGTTCGCATCGCGCATCGACTCTTCGAGAGTGCCGTCTCCAACGTCGAAGTCGAGCGCGCGGGCCATGGCGCCGTCCTCGGGCGAGGTGCTCCAGCCGCGAGCGAAGCCGCCGCCAGTCGGTGTGATCGCCTTCATGAACGAGCCACCAATGCATCCGAGGCCGATCACCGTCACGTTGGGCAGCTTCATCGCAGGCGCGGCTCGAGCGCGATCGCCGCATCGGTATGCTCGTCGCGGTACTTCACGATGATGGGCGTCTGCAGCGAGAGATGCTGCTGCGCGCCCCATCCGGAAGAGATGGGTCGCGCGCCCGGCACGACGACGGCTCCCTCGGGAATCTCGAGCGGTGCGCCATCTTCGGCGCGGTGCACGATCTCTCGAACCAGATCGTACACCGGCGTCGCGCGCGTCAACATCACGCCCGTCGCGAGCACGGCGCGCCGGCGCACCACGGTGCCCTCGTACACACCGCAATTGCCGCCGATGAACACATCGTCCTCGACGATCACCGGCGTAGCGTGCGCAGGTTCGAGCACGCCTCCGAGCTGCGCGCCGGCACTCAGGTGTACGCGCTCGCCCACCTGCGCGCACGAGCCCACGAGCGCGTGCGAGTCGATCGTGGTGTTCGCTCCGACGTGCGCACCCAGATTGATGAGCATGGGCGGCATGCAGATCACGCCTGGCGCGACGTACGCCCCGCGCCGAATGATCGAACCGCCTGGCACGATGCGGACGCCGTCTGCGAGCGTGAGCGAGCGGGGCGTGAACAGCTGCCTGTCGAAGAACCGAAAGGCGCTGCCGTCGACGTGTCCCATCTCGATCATGTCGCTCACGCGATACGCGAGCAACATTCCTGCCTTCACCCACTCGATCGCGTTCCAGCGCCCGTTCGCATCACGTTCCGCGGCGCGCACCTCTCCGCGCTCGAGCGCGTCGAAGAGCTCGCCCAACACCCGCTCCACTGCGGCGCGGTCGAACGGCCGACCCTCGGCGCTTGCGAGAGTGGCGTGCTCGATGAGCTCGCGCATCGAACCGGGATCCGAAGGCGCGCGAGGCGCAGTCACACGTTCCTCGATCATCGTCAGACCGCGATGAGTCCGCGCGCGAACATCAGCTCGGCGTTCAGAATCGATGCGCCGGCGGCGCCGCGAATGGTGTTGTGGCCCATCGCTACGAGGCGAAGGTCGAGGATCGGATCGGTGCGCACGCGGCCCACCACCACCGACATCCCGCCTCCGGCGTTCACGTCGCGGCGTGGCTGCGGGCGATCGCGCTCCATCGTCACCATCACCGGCTCGGCGGGCGCGCTCGGCAGCCCGAGCGCAGCGATCGCACCCTTCCACGATCGAAGCGCCTGCATCGCCGCGTCGGGCGTGGCCGCCGTCGCGAGCTTGACGGACATGCACGCCGTATGGCCATGCTCGACTGCTACGCGATTCACCTGCGCGCTCACACGCATCCGCGCCGGCGTCACGGCGCCGTGCTCGAAGACGCCGAGAATCTTGAGGGGCTCGCTCTCGATCTTCTCTTCCTCTCCGCCGCCGATGAACGGGATGATGTTGCCGAGGATATCGAGCGACGGCACGCCAGGATACCCTGCGCCCGAGAGCGCCTGCAGCGTGGTGACGAAGAGCTGCTCGACCCCGAACGCCTCGTGCAGCGGTGCGAGCGCGAGCGCGATGACCATCGTCGAGCAGTTCGAGTTCGTGACGATCGCGCCGCTCCATTTGCGCGCCGCGCGCTGGATGGGCAGCAGCCCCAGATGATCGGGATTCACTTCGGGGATGAGCAGCGGCACGTCCGCATCCATCCGATAATTGCGGGCGTTGCTCAAGACGAGCTTTCCCGCACGCGCGAACGCCGCCTCGACCTCCTGCGCTGCGTCGGAGTCGAGCGCCGAGAAGACAATCTGCGTGTCGACTGATGCGGGATCGCATGCGGTGACCATGAGATCCGCGACGCGCGCAGGCATCTCTCCACTCAGCCAGTGCGCCGCGTCGCGATAGCGCTTGCCCGCGGAGCGCTCCGATGCGGCGACGGCGGCGACCTCGAACCACGGATGATCGGCGAGCAGGCGAATGAACGTCTGGCCAACGGCGCCGGTGGCACCGAGAACGCCGACGGGAATCCTGCGGGAAGGAGCGCTCGTGGCTGTCATGAGGCGAGTAATGTACGCACGAGACGCATGTAGCTGCCCACCGCCGCGCGCAGCTCCCCGATGTCGATGAACTCGTGCGGCGTATGCGCGACCGTGATCGAGCCTGGGCCGAGGAGAAGCGGGGTGCCCCAGCGGTCGAGCAGCGGAATGTCGCTCGTGAAGGACACGGGCGCTGCCTCGAATCCGGCGATTGCGGGAAAGTGCTGCGCGGGAATGTGCGGCGAGAACTCCAGGTCGGCGCGCCCTACACTCCAGCGCTCGAGAATGTCGCGCACGTGCGTGGGATCGCCGACGAGTCGCACCATGAGCTGCGCGACCGCTTCATCCGGAACGATGTTGGCTTCGCGCCCGGCGTTCAGCGTGCCGACGTTGATCGTGGTGCGCCCGAGTACGGGATCCACCGGAAGCTCGAGATCGTCCAGGGTCGAGAGCAGCGCGAGCATCGGCGTGATGGCGGATGCTCCGAGCTCAGGATACGCGGAATGCGCTGCACGGCCGTGGGTGCGAACGGTGACCGCCATCGACCCCTTCGCGCCCGACGCGAGGCGTCCCTCCGTAGGCTCGCCGTTGATCAGAAAGCGGCTCGTGGCGGGTAGCGAGTTCGCTGCACGCGCGCCGTCCGAGCTCTTCTCCTCGCCGACCACGAACAGGAGATCGACGCGCTGCTCGCCTTCGTCCGCGAGCGATTGCGCGGCCACCATCATCGCCGCCGCGATTCCCTTGGCGTCGCACGCACCTCGTCCGGTGAGCCGCGCACCGTCACGGGCCGGGCCGATGAACGGTGGAACGGTATCCAGATGCGTGGAAAGGGTGACGGCGCCCTGCCCCCGAGATGCCCAGATGTTCGCGTGTCCGGGCGAGAGCTCCTGGTGCGTGATCGTCCAGCCGCGTTCGCGCAGCCATCCCGCAGCGAGCTCGACCGCAGGAGCCTCGGCGCCAGTGAGCGAGGGCCGCGCGATGAGATCGTGAGCGAGGTCGACGACGTCTGTCATCGACGCAACCTACATGCATCGGTGAAACGGTGACAGCGTTGCGAGTGTATGAAGGGGTGATAGAGGTCGAGCCGTGGAGCGAAAAAAGTGCGGAAAAAGTATTGACCGCCATACGTTCCACCGTTAATTTCCTCATACCGAACAAGACCCGAATCATGGCGGTCACCTTTCCTCGTCGGCAACATGATGTTGCCGATCGTTACCTCTTCGCTGGCAACGTTTTACAATGGCTCACCTCAACCGCCTTCCAGCGATGATCCGTGGTACCGTTCGGGAGCCAGGAGCGCGAAAAGAACCGGCAGTGCTCATGCGCATTCGCCAGCTCGATCCGCGCAGCAAGTGTGGGGCAAGCACCACCGTAATGCAGCTCTTCAGAGTGGATGATTTGCCGGAAGATTCGCCTCGCGTGCACATGGTCTTTCACGACCGGCACGGCTGGTATTGCGAGCACGGACGGGACTGTCCCGCCGTCGCGGCGGTTCGCCGGCACCAACGGCTGGATTCTTTGGACACATAGGGTGGACTGGACATGATCTCACGACAGGAATCTTTCGAGCAGACGAGCACGACCAACGATCCATGGGGCGCGCTCGCGGCGCCGCTTCCCGCCGGAACCGTCGCGTGGCGACAGGACGGCCGGGCAATCGAGCGCGATGGAAAGCACTTCGCGCGCTTCGTCGCGTATGTCGAAGCCAACACCGTTCGCGAGCGGCTCGACAGCGTCGTGCCGGGCGAGTGGAATCTCACGATCGAGCTGCTTCCGCTCATCGTGGCAACCGAGGATGCGGAGAACGGCGACGCGAACCGCTTCGCGTTCAAGGCGCGGCTTCAGATCCTCGGCATCGTTCGCGAGGACGTAGGCACGGGCAAGGACTATAAGCAGGCGTCCACCGATGCGTTCAAGCGTGCCGCGGTGCGCTTTGGCATCGGCCACGAGCTCTATCAGCTGGGCACGAACTGGGTAGAGGTCGAGAGCGGCGCCAAGGGCGCGCGTCCCGTCGAAGATCCGCAGGCGGCGCACGACCGGCGTGCCGGCGTGAAGTCGAGCTCGGACTCGGAGCAGCTCTCGCTGCCAACTGCGCCAACGCTTTCCTTGGAGCGCGGTGCCGCCGATTTGCCGGATGTACCGGTGTGCCCGATGTGCAGCGGACGGATGTGGGACAACCGTGTAGGCAAGCGGAATCCCAAGGCTCCTGATTTCAAGTGCCGCGACCGCCGCTGTGATGGCGTCGTCTGGCGCCTGCCCGACCGCGCGGTCTAACGCGCGGGCGCGCGAAGGGATGCGGCGCGTGCGAACGCCGCCGGCGTGAGCGAGTAGTACACGCTGTCGTGGCCGTACACGGGCCGCACCCCTTCGTAGCGCATCCCCAGCTTGTCCATCACGCGGCGTGAGGCTTCGTTCTCCGAGCTCGCGACGGCGACGATGCGATCGATCCCGCGCTCCTCGAATCCCCACCGCACCGCAGCGCTCGCGACCTCCGTCGCGAAACCGCGTCCCCACGCTGCTTTTCCGAACGCGTACCCCACCTCGATCTCGGGCGTCCCGTTGAGCGGTTGCAATCCCGCCCAACCAATGGGCGCATCCTCCTCGTGCATCCGCACGCTGAACATGCCGAGGCCGTGCTCGTCCCAACATCGAACGTAGCGCGCGAGCCGCTCCTGCGCCTGGGCGTAGGAGAGCGCGCCCGTGCCGATGTATCGCATGACTTCCTCGTCCGCGGCGAAGTCGGCGTACCACTCGAGGTCCGTGAGCATCATGGGCTGAAGATCGAGTCGCTCCGTGCGAAGTGTCGGCATTCCCCACCATATCGAGTGGCGTCGTAGCGGGCAAGGAACCGGCGCGCGCCCTCGCACATCGCGGCGCCGCGTGCAAGATTGTGCGAGCGGCCTCCTTCCCCTTCCCCACACATTCGCCTGATGCTGATCCGACTCGTACTCGCGGCACTCCTCGCGTGCGCCCTCTTCGCGCCCTCACACGCATCCGCGCAGGACGCAGATGCGAATCTCGCGCGCGCCAAGCGCATTCTGCGCACGACGCCGCTGGTGGATGGGCACAACGATCTCGCGTGGCGCATTCGCGAGGACAAGCACGCGCCCCGTGACGCCGAGGCGTACGATCTGCGCAAGACCACGCCGGGCCACACGGATCTCGCGCGCATGAAGGAAGGCATGGTCGGCGCGCAATTCTGGTCGGTCTACATCCCCGGCGAGATCAGGGACTCCGGGTTCGCGCGCGTGCAGCTCGAGGAGATCGACATC
>JAQBQC010000185.1 GCA_028287205.1 Gemmatimonadota bacterium | reverse complement strand
ATCCGCTATTCGCCGGGCTTCGAGGTGAACGACATGGGCTTCCTCACCGAGGCCGGCGAGCAGCATCAGAGCACGTGGCTCGGGCTCAACCTCGTGAAGCCGACGAAGCTCTATCGACAGCTGTTGGTGAACGCAACGCAGGACAACCAGTGGAACGCCGCGCGTATCAGCTCCTCCGATCTCACCGACAACTCGGCGGGGCTGAACGCGGACGCCGAGCTGACGAACAGCTGGTGGGTGCACGCGAATGTCGCGGCGCATCGCTTTCTTCCAGTGTACGACGACCGCGCGTCGCGCGGCGGTCCGGCGTTCCGGCGCCTGCCGTACACGGATGCCTCGCTCGAGATCGATGGCGATCCGCGCATGCGCCTGCTCCCCGCGCTCGGCGCGTACGGATGGACCTCGCACGGGGCGCTCTCCTGGGGATTCGGCGTCGATCCGTCGTTGACGTTCCGCATGTCGAGCAGCTTCACGGCATCGCTCGCGCCGCACTTCGAGCACAACTCCGACAACAATCAGTGGATGGACAACCTGATCGCTGACGGCGGTGCGGACACCGCGTACACCTTCGGCCACATCGATCAGAACACCGTGTCGCTCACGGCGCGCGTGGACTACACGCTGAGTCCCAGGCTGTCGCTGCAGGTGTACGCGCAGCCGTTCGCGAGCAGCGGACGCTACGCGAACTGGCGGCAGCTCACCGATCCGCGCAACGAGAACTACGATCTGCGCTTCAAGCCGTACGGCACGCCGGAAGGCGCATCCGAGTACAACTTCGACGTGGCCGAGTTCAACTCGAACGTCGTGCTGCGCTGGGAATATCGCGCAGGCTCGGCCATCTATGTCGTGTGGACGCAAGGGCGCAGCTTCGAGAACGATGGGTCTGCCTTCGGCAACTTCAACGTGCACGGCAGCGCGCGCGACCTGTATGCGATCCACCCGGACAATACTTTCCTGATCAAGGCGTCGTACTGGTTCAGCCTGTGACGCGGGTGCTTTCCTGATCATATTGCCCATATGACACGAGTCGCCTTTCTCGGCCTCGGCGCGATTGGTGCGCCCATGGCCAAACATCTCGCGCAGCCTCCATTCGAGCTCGCCGTTTGGAATCGCACGGCGGCCAAGGCGCGCACCTTTGCATTCTCTGCGGGCACGGGCGTGCGCGTCGCGAAATCGCCGGCGGACGCCGCGCGCGGCGCCGAGTTCGTTGTGCTCTGCCTGCCTACATCGCAGGATGTCGACACGCTGCTCGACGGCGCCGAAGGGCTGCTGGCCGGGATCGTGCGCGGCTCGATGGTCATCGACTGCACCTCGGGCGACCCGGCCACATCGCGCACGATCTCGGCGCGACTCGCGGCGATCGGCGTCGGATACATCGATGCGCCGGTGAGCGGCGGCACCGCGGGGGCGGAGAAGGGAACTCTGACGGTCATGTGCGGCGGCGACGAGGCGCTGTTCGAGCGCGCGATGCCGGTGATGCGGGCGTTCGGCGAGAAGATCGTGCTGTGCGGGCCCACGGGCTCGGGTGACGCCGTGAAGGCGGTGAACAACGCGCTGCTCGCAGTGCACTTGTGGGCCGCGGGCGAAGGACTTGCGGCGCTCACCAAGGCCGGCGTCTCGCCAGCGCTCGCCCTCGACGTCATCAACGCGTCGAGCGGCGGCAGCCGCACCACCGAGCGCCTCTTTCCCGAGCGCGTGCTCTCACGCGCGTTCCCGCGCACCTTCCGCCTCGCACTGCTCGACAAGGATGTGGGAATCGCCGCGGGCGTCGCGCGCGAGAACAAGGTTCCGTCGCCGCTTCTCCAACTCACGAGCGAGCTCTTTCGCGCGGCGCACAGCATGCTGGGCGAGGAGGCCGATCATGTGGAGGCCGTGCGTGTGATCGAGCAGTGGGCGGGAGTCGAGATCAAGTGACCGCCTCCGCGATCAGACCGCACGTGCTGCGTGCCCCCGGCGTCGAGCAGATCCGTGCGCACTTTCCGGCGCTCGAGCGTGTGCACGGCGGACATCCGGTCGCGTACTTCGACGGGCCCGGGGGCACCCAGGTGCCGACGAGCGTCGTCGACGCGATGCGCGACTACCTGCTGCACCACAACTCGAACTCGCACTGGGCGTACCCGACGAGTCTCGAGACGGATGACATCATCGACGCCGCGCGTGCGGCCGCGAGCGATTTGCTCAACGCGCATCCAAACGAGATCGCCTTCGGCGCGAACATGACATCGCTCACCTTCTCGCTGTCGCGCGCGCTCGCTCCGACTATTGCACCGGGCGACGAGATCGTCGTCACCGAGCTCGATCACCACGCGAACGTCGCGCCGTGGACGCGGCTCGCGGCGGAGCGCGGCGCGGTGATCCGGATGGTGCGGATGGACGTCCGCACGGGCGCGCTCGACTGGACGGATCTCGAGCGGAAGATCGGCGCGCGCACCAAGCTGTTGGCCATCGGCGCCTCGTCGAATGTGCTGGGCACCAACACTGACGTCGCGCGCGCGGCAGCGCTCGCACACACGCGCGGCGCGAAGGTGTTCGTCGATGCGGTGGCGTACGCGCCGCACGCGCTCATCGACGTGCGTGCCATCGACTGCGACTTTCTGGCGTGCTCGCCGTTCAAGTTCTACGGTCCGCATCTGGGCATGTTGTACGGGCGCCACGAGCTGCTCGCCGAGCTCGATGTCGCCAAGCTCGCTCCCGCTCCGTCGCAGGCGCCGGATCGCTGGGAGACAGGCACGCTGAACTTCGAGGCGCTCGCCGGGACTACCGCCGCGATCGATTTTCTCGCGTCGCTCGCGCCGACCGCGGATGCCGGCGCCGGGACGTCCCGTCGTGAACGGCTCGCGCTCGCCTACGATGCGATGCACGAGCGCAGCAAGACGCTGTTCGCATCGCTCTGGAGGGGGCTCGCAGCGATTCCCGGCGTTCAGCTCTACGGCGCTCCACCAGCCGATGTGCCGCGGTCGCCAACGGTCTCGTTCACGGTGAAGAGCGTCGACTCTCGCACCGTCGCCACGCGTCTCGCGAACGACGCCGGCGTCTTCGCGTCGAACGGGACCTTCTACGCCGCAACCATCGCGGAGCGGATGGAGATCACCGGCTCCGGATGGGTG
>JAQBQC010000184.1 GCA_028287205.1 Gemmatimonadota bacterium | reverse complement strand
GCCCGGCCGTTCTACATCGGCGACGTGATTCAGCAGATGGATGCTATCGGCGTTCAGTCGCTCGGAATCGTGCTGCTTACGGGATTCTTCACCGGCATGGTGCTCGCACTGCAGACGTCCGTGCAGATGGCGCAGTTCGGCGCGACGATGTACATCGGCCGCCTGGTCACCGCGTCGATGGTTCGCGAGCTCGGACCCGTGCTCGCCGCCATTCTCGTTGCGGGACGTGTCGGCTCGGGCATCGCCGCGCAGATCGGATCGATGCGCGTCACCGAGCAAATCGACGCCCTCAACACGCTCGGCGTCGACCCGATCAAGAAGCTCGTCACGCCACGCCTCATTGCCGCGCTCATCATGATGCCGGTGCTCACGATCCTGAGCGACACGGTCGGCATTGGCGGCGGAAACGTCATCGCCACTGCGTACGTCGGAATTCCCGTGGGTTTGTACTGGCGCACGGTGTGGGAGCAGATCGCCTCCGGCGGCTTCATCCTGCACTACATCCCCGCCGACTTCGTGCAGGGGCTCGTCAAGCCGTTCGTGTTCGGCGGCATCATCGCGATCACGGGATGCTACTTCGGGATCAATACGAAGGGTGGCACGGAAGGCGTGGGCAATGCCACCACGCGCACGGTCGTCGTCGCGAGCGTGCTCATTCTCGTCGTCGACTACTTCCTCACGCAGGTCTTGCTCTTCCTCTTCGGATGACCGATACGCCTGCAGACGACAAGGGCGCGCCGCCGCCAGCCACGTACGGAGAGGAGCGCCGTCGCGTGCCGGAGCCCGAGAGCGAGCCGCGGCTGCGCAGGGCCGAGGATGAGCTGCGCGCGCGATTCGCCGAGGAGCTGCAGGAAGGCGAGGAGACGCAGGATCGTGTCGCCGCCTCACGCGAAGCGATCGTCGAGCTCGATCACGTTTCGCTCGCGTTCGACCGGCCCATTCTCGAGAACGTGTCGCTCGTCGCACGACGCGGCGAGACGATCGTCATCGCGGGGGAGTCGGGCACCGGCAAGTCGACGACGCTCAAGCTCATTCTGCGGCTGCTTCGCCCGGACTCGGGGCGCGTGATCGTCGACGGCGAAGTGCTCAACGACGTGACCTACGAAGAGGCGCTGATCATCCGCCAGAAGATGGGTATGGTGTTTCAGGGCGCCGCGCTGTTCGACTCGATGTCTGTGTTCGAGAACGTCGCCTTCCCGCTGCGCGAGCACACGACACTGTCCGACGACGAGATCGAGGCGCGCGTGAAGGAGAAGCTGGAGTTCGTGGACCTCGATCCGGATCGCGTGATGGATCAGCTGCCGGCGGAGCTGTCGGGCGGAATGAAGAAGCGCGTGGGCATCGCGCGCGGCATGGCGGTGAACCCCGCAATCATGCTCTACGATGAGCCGACGTCGGGGCTGGATCCGCTCACGACCGGCACGATCACGCGCCTGATCATGAAGCTGCAGCGCGAGCTCAAGGTCACGAGCGTCGTCGTGTCGCACGACATTCGCTCGGCCTTCCGCATGGCGACGAAGATCGCTCTGCTGGCGGAGCGAAGAATTGTGTTCTTCGGCTCACCCGAAGAGATGACGGCGAGCCAGGACCGGTACGTGCAAGACTTCCTCGGAGGAGTTTGAGGTCGCTATGAAACGATCGACGTTCATTACCTGGGATCAGCTGAAGGTCGGCGGACTCATTCTCGCCGCCATCGCGATCCTCACCATTGCCGTCGTCAAGCTCGGCGAGGCCGCGGATCTCTTCACGAAGCGGTACACGCTCGTCACCTTCCTCTCGAACTCCAACGGGCTGCAGAAGGGTGGCACGGTGACGCTCGCGGGGCAGCTCGCGGGCAACGTAAAGCGGATCGACTTCCTTCCTCCGTCAGGCGACACGACGCGAAACCTGCGCGTGACGCTCGAGGTAGAGGTGCGGCTGCGCAACCTCATTCGCGAAGACTCGCGCATCAAGCTCAAGTCGCTCGGCCTGCTCGGCGACAAGGTGCTGGACATCTCTCCCGGCACACCGCGCTTCGGCATTCTCCCTCCGGGCGACACGATCCAGAGCCTTCCGTCGCTCGACTACGAGGCGATGCTGACACAGGCCAATGGCGCGCTCACCGATGTCGTGCAGCTCACGCACGATCTTCGCTCGATCACCGGCGGCATCGCGCACGGCGACGGCACGATGGGCCAGCTGATCAACAGTCGCACGCTCTACGATCAGCTGAACGGCACGCTCGCGCATCTCAACTCCGTACTCGGGCGGCTCGATCGTCCAAACGGAACGTTCGGCCGGATGGTCGACGATCCCGCGCTCTACAATCACCTGGTGGACGTGACCGCGGAGCTCGACACCGTACTCGCCCAGCTGCACTCGCCGCACAGCAGCGTGGGCCGCCTGCTCACGGACGACACGCTGTACACGCACATGGTCGCGGTCACGACGCAGGCGGACTCGCTGCTGCGCGCGCTCTCCACCGGCAACGGGACGGCCGGGCGCATCATCAACGATCCGGCACTCTACGACAAGTTGAACAAGACGCTCACGGATCTGAGCGCAATTCTCGAAGACGTGCGCAAGAATCCGCGAAAGTACACGAAGGGCATGGTGAAAGTGTTCTAGGGCGGTGAATTGCCAATCCGCATAGATCACTCTGGCGTTTGGATCTCATCCGTTTGTGTCCGTTTCACTATCCGTTTTTGTCCGCATTCAAATTGTTGATGCCTGCATGGCGCGCTCGCCTACCACGTTCGCGACTGCCGCTGGATGGGTCGTAACAGTGTGAGA
>JAQBQC010000183.1 GCA_028287205.1 Gemmatimonadota bacterium | reverse complement strand
TACCGCGTGCATCCGAATCAGGCCTCGCGCAACGTGACGGAGATGGTGAAAGGTCGGTGGCGAGTGAAGCACCAATACTGGAGTCGGGCAAGGGAGCGCGAATCGCCGGCGTTCATGGCGGAGCTCGAGACGCAGATGCTGCGCGCTTTTTCCTACGGGCTCCAGACGGCGTGGGATGCGCGAAACGAGACGGATTTGCGTGCCGTTCTCGCAATACACGACCTCGTCCCCAACAGCACGAGGATTCATCGACATTGGGCTCGGCGATTTCGCCTCGGGTGGCGCGCGTGGCTCGCTCTGGGAGGTGCGTGGGACCGACTCCTGCCCTCAGTTCGACACGCCGTGCGTCCGTTTGTCGGCGCGTTGTTGGGCACGAGCGTCGAGCGAACGCCGCTTCCCGATCACCTGCCGCCAGCGGGTGGTGAGATCGAGTGATCGTTCTCATCGTGCACAGCCGAGCGCAGTAAGCCCCACGCGATGCTCGCCCGTCGCAGATGCACACTCCACACATCAGCCGAAGAAGAGAAGCGCCGCACTCGATAGGCGAGCTCCTGGAGCACGGCCTCGCGCCACGCCCAGCGAGGTCGCCCAAACAACATTTTCTCGCCCGAGATCTTGCGCGTACGCGCGAGTGACATCCCGTTGCCAGTGTAGTAGCGGCGAAGATACTCCACACTTTGCCGGCTGGCGGGGATCATGTGTCCCACGCGCGCACCAGGCACCCAGCGCCCGGTCGCCCCGGCCGCCAGCAATTTCTGGAGCACTGCCCACTCCTCGCCAGCATACATCAGATCGCCGCGTCGGCCGAGTGCGGGGTCGAACGCGCATCGCCGCTGCTCCCTGGCGCGCACCGCGAAGTTCGCCCCGAAGGGCAACGCATCGACGGTGAGTGGGATCGGAGTGTTGCCGAAGTCGAGAGACGCAAAGGCGTTGGCGACGTGCGGCAATGCGAGCTCGAGCCAGCGAGGAGGAGTACCTTCGAACTCCGGCGCGATGGGTCCGCCGAAAAAGGCGGCATCCGGCCACGCTCGGAACGCGTGGTGATAGGCGCCGAGCCAATCGGCGTCCACGAGCACATCGTCGTCGATCCACACGATGTACTCACCGCGCGCTGCCGCGATCGCGGCATTTCTCGCGTGCGACAATCCGATGTTCGACTCGACGAGAGCTCGGAGCGGTAGAGCGTCAGCGAAGCGCGCGATCGATTTCGCCGTGTCGTCCTCCGAGTCGTTGTCGACGACCAGTACCTCCCACGAGAGCGACGGAGGAAGCGCGATCGCTGCCAGCGATGCAAGCGTTCGCTCGAGCGTGATGCAGCGGTTTCGCGTGCAGATGGCGACGGTGACAAGCACGATCTGTCGCTCAGCCGAGCCGCCGCGTGAGGCGGCGCAAAGTGTAGTCGAGCGCGCCCTCGAGCTCTCGCATGGTGGCTCCCAACTTTTGCACGCCCATAGTCTGCCACCAGTAGCGCGCATACTCCCGCCGCGTCGGGAGATCCAGGATGGACTTGGCGTAGTACGCGCCCCGGCCGCGATCGTAAACGCGCCACAGTGCGGCAACGTCGGCGGGATCTCGACGCCCATGATGATGATGGACCACGGGCTCCGGCACGTAGCTGCCGCTGAACCCCGCGGCCGAAGCTCGCGCTACCGCGTCGACATCGTCGTTGCAGAATGGCGTTCCCGGACCGAGCGCCGCGTCGAATCCGCCGATGCGATCGAGCACGTGGCGGCGAAACGCCATGTTCGCGCCCTGCACCAGACCGGTGGGAATCACGCTTCGCGCCGGGATCAGGATTGGAGTGGAGTCCACGCGAATGGTGATGGGGTGGTCGTCCGAGTCGTGCAGCAAGATGCGACCGCCGATGTAGTCTCGCGCCGGATCGCCGAACGTATCGACCACCCGGTCCACATAGTCGGCCGCCGGATAGCAGTCATCGTCGGTGAAGGCGAGCAGCGCACCACGTGCTGCCTGCAGGCCGGCATTGCGCGCCCGTCCAAGGCCCTGGCACGGCTCGCTCACGATCGTCGTTCGTACGTCCAACCGGCGCGCCAATTCGGTCAGTCGCTGCAGCGTGTCATCGGTGGACCCATTGTCGACCATCACGAGCTCCCACGGTGCGCGCGCCCGCACGCGACTTACCGCGTCGAAGAATGCCTCCAGCTTCCCGGACCGATTGCGCGTGCAAACGATCAGCGAGAGAAGCGGCTCATCGATCGGAGTCGCGATGACGCTCACACGACCGGTGCGGTGTCGTCGCTCGGCGCCGCCGCACCATCTCCCTCTCGCATGCGAAGCCGAGGATTCATCTGCACGGAGCCGACGAAGGCGATGCCCTCGCCCACATTCACCTGCGCACTGGGTCCGGGAAAGACCTCGCGCGAGGTCAGGGTGTCCATCACCAATGACTGAATCGTGTACACGTTTGCCGGGACGTTCAGCTGAAGCTCCACCTCGAGCGTGAACGCCCCGCCGAACGGCAGCGCGATGCCGGACAGCGCGGTGTCCGTGGAGAACACCGTCGTCCCCGTCTCCACCGAGGCAACGCGCAGCATCACTGACTCGCGCGTGCCCGTCCAGTGCGGGCGTACCGTGCCGGAGATCATCACGGTGATCACACCGCCCGAAGGCACCTCCGCCGGGCCGTTGACGAACATCGATGCGATGCGCGTGGCGGAGTCACCCGTGATGGCGTCGGCCGTGCTGGACGTCGTGCCGACGTACGCCGCAATCGTCTCGCGCGGTGTGCCGCTGTGCACCACGCGGCCTCGGTTGAGCAGGATGGCCTTCGTGCACAGCTGCGCGATGCGGTCGAGCTGATGCGAGACGACCACGAGCGGCACCGCTTGCGTTCGCATCTCAGCGATGCGGCCGAACGCCTTCTGCTGGAACGCCGCATCGCCAACCGCGAGCACCTCATCGATGATCAGTACATCCGGATCGAGGTGCGCGGCGATGGCGAAGCCGAGCCGTGCGTGCATGCCACTCGAGTAGCGCTTGACGGGCGTGTCGATGAAGTCCGGGATTCCGGCGAAGTCCACGATCTCGTCGAACTTGCGAGCGATCTCGCCGCGATGCATCCCCATGATCGAGCCCTGCAGAAAGATGTTCTCGCGGCCGGTGAGATCGGGGTGAAAACCCGCCGAGAGCTCGATCAGCGCTCCGATTCGGCCACGCACCGTGCAGCCGCCGCGCGTAGGTCGCACGATGCGCGTGAGTAGCTTGAGAACCGTGGACTTCCCCGCCCCGTTGGGGCCAATGATTCCGAGCGCTTCACCGGGCCGAACCTCGAACGACACATCGCGCAGCGCCCAGAAGTCGCCGGAGTGGAGGTTCTGCGCGGGCGGTGCGCCGCTCCGAATGAGCCGCCGGCCGAGCGCGGGAAGCAGGTCGCGCAGGCTGTTGTGGACCTCGCCATAGCGAAACTTCTTCCAGACGCGCCGAAAGGAAACGGAGCCGTCGCTCACGGCCGCTCAGATGTATTCGGCAAAGACGAACTCCGAGCGGTGGAAGATCATCGCGCTCGCGCCCAGACCCAGGAGCGCCCAGAGCGTCGCGTACACCAAATACGCCGGCGACCAGATCACGGCGCCGTCGGAAGCCACCAGCGGCAACAGCAGATTGTGTTGCTCGACGACCGCGAGGCGCAGTCCCTCGAGCAGCGGCGAGAGAGGATTCAGCATGATGAGACGCGCGAGCCTGTGACCCATCATGGCTGGGTCGAAAAACACCGGGGTGAAGAAGATTCCGAACGTGAGCATGACCTGCACGATGTACTTGACGTCGCGAAAAAAAAGATTCGCGCAGCTCAGAAACAGGCTCGCCGCGACCGTGAGCAGGAAGAGGAGAAGCGTGAGCACCGGCACCCACAGCAACGCCGTCGACAGGTGCACGCCAAGGAACGGCAGTACCAGGGCAAGCACCACGGCACCGATGATCGCGTCGAATGCCTGGCCGAGGGTAGCGGCCAGCGGCAGCACGGCGCGTGGAAAGTACACCTTGCTAACGAGCTGCAGATTGCCCGTGAGGCTTTGCGTCGCGAAGCTGATCGTCCCGACGAAGAACGACCAGGGGAGCGCCTTCACCGAGATCGATGCGATCCCGGCGAGATCGAGTGGAGTGCGTGTTGTCCGCGACATGGCGTAACGCACGAGGCAACCGGAAATGACCACGAGCGCTGGCATGAGGAGTGCCCACCCGAATCCGATCACCGCTTGCTTGTAACGAATGCGCACATCCCGCAGCGTCAGTTGATAGAGCATCTCCCGGAAACGCCACAGCTCGACCGCCGCCTCGCGAAGATCCTGTGCGTACGTCGGCGGCGTCTCATCTTCGGCAGACGCCTCGTACGCAGGCTCGGCGGCGCTCGTGCGTGCGGGCTCCGGCGTCGCGACGCCCGCTTCGTCCGAGGCAGCTGCGGTTGCGCGGCCCTTGGCTGCAGGCGTCATGGACCACCCTGTGTGCGATGCGGCATGCTCGCCCAAGCTAAGGCGGAGGCTCCGGGATGCCTAGACGAACCGATGCCCTCGCGCACCCGTGGACCTATATTGCGCCCGGTATTGCGTGCGCGGCGACGGTAGCGGATTGCGTCGCACTGAAGTGCCGCGACGTGGCGCACAGCGCGCGCTGCACGAAACGAGCGCAGGAACCGCAACGCCCTCACTGCGGGACGAAGCCATTCGAGCGAGCACGAGACGACCAATAAAGGTTGCCGACCTCGAGCTGTGCGGCCCCATCCAGGGACTCCTGGGGCTCGACGGCTACGAATCGGCAAAGCTGCTCGTGCGACTGCATGGCACGCCGCTCGGCTGGACGACGGTTCCCATCGTGGACGGGCACTGCGACGCGCGCACGCTCGCTGCCGCGGTGCGCAGAGACTTGCTCGAGCCGCTCGTGCGCGAGCTCGTGCACAGTCGACTCGCCGAGCCGCTCACCGACGACGCGCTGGACATTCGGGCGTTGCTCGCGTTCACGCCGCCGGTGAGAACGCGTGTCAGGCCGTCGGTATCGGTGGCCGTGTGCACGCGCGATCGCGCCACCGATCTCGCGCTGTGTCTCGACGCCATCGCGCGAATGTCCGTGCCGGCCACGGAAGTGCTCGTCGTGGACAACGCGCCGTCCAGTGACGCTACCGAGCAACTGGTTCGCGAACGATATCCCGGTGTGCGGTACGTTCGCGAGCTCCGTCCGGGACTCGACTGGGCCCGCAATCGCGCGATCGCCGAGGCGCGCAGCGACATCATCGCGTTCACGGATGACGACGTGATCGTCGATGCAGGCTGGGTCGGAGCGATCGCCGACATCTTTGCCGACGCACCACACGTGCATGCCGTGACCGGGCTGGTGGTTCCGCACGAGCTGGAGAGCGAGGCGCAGCAGGATTTCGAGAGCTACGGCGGCTTCGGACGCGGCTTCTCGCGCGCATGGCACCTGGCAGGCGCGCACCATGGTGCGGGACGATTCGGCACCGGAGCCAACATGGCCTTCCGTCGCGCGCTATTCGATCGGATCGGGCGCTTCGATCCCTCGCTGGATGTGGGCACACCGTCCGACGGCGGCGGCGACCTCGAAATGTATTTTCGAATCCTTCAGGAAGGATACGTGCTCGTCTACGAGCCGCGGGCAATCGTTCGCCATCGCCACCGCCGGGAGCCTGAGCGGCTGCGCAAGCAGATGCGAGACTGGGGCAAGGGACTCTTCGTGTACATGCGGCGCAGCGCGGATCGCTATCCCGGGGAACAACGGCACTTCCGCCGTCTCACTGGCTGGTGGGTTCGGCGCTACATACTGCGGCGCTATCTGCTGACGTACATGAGGCCCGCTCCGTACCCGCGCGACCTCATCATCCACGAAGTGCGTGGCGCGCTCAAATCCCGACGCGCCTACCGGGACGCGCAGCGAAGCGCCCAGCGCATCGCTCGCGAATCGGGAGCGCAGCCGCCTAACGCATTGCGCCCGGTCGCCAAGGGCGAAGGAAGCGTCGTGCGCGTGACCGACGCCGTTGCGGTGCGCGCAGTGGAGCTCGCCGCGCCTGCGCGACCAATTACCGATATCGATTCGGCGCGCGCAGTGCAGCTATACCTCATGCGCGACGCGCAGCCCGTTGGCACCTTCGAGGTGCGAACCGGCGGCCATCCGCTCTCCACACCACAGCAGCGCGACACGCTTGCCGACTTTTTCACTCCGCAGTTGCTGAAGCATCGGCGCGAGGAAGTTGGCTACGAGATCGAGCGCTGGTTCGAGCATCGACACGCGAATGTGTCGAGCGAGGCGGCGACGAGCGCGCGCCCACAAGCCGACTCCGTGTCGATCGTCGTCGCCACCTACGATCGTCCGAGCGATCTGCGTGCGTGCCTGCGCGCGCTGATCGCGCAGACGACACAACGCGCCACCGAGATCATCGCGGTCGACAACCATCCGGCATCCGGAATGACGCCCCCGGTCGTGGCCGAGTTTTCGAGCGTGCGATTGCTGAGCGAGCCGAGGCAAGGTCTCTCGTACGCGCGCAATGCGGGCATTCGCGCGGGCACCGGCGCGATCATGGTCGCCACGGACGATGATGTCGTGATGCAGCCGGACTGGCTCGAAAAGTTGCTTGCGCCTTTCGCGCGCGACGATGTCATGATCGTCACCGGGAACGTGCTTCCCGCGGAGCTCGAGACGCGTGCGCAACAGCTCTTCGAGCACTACGGCGGGCTCGGGCGCGGATTCGTGCGCGTGGAGGCTGGAGGCGAGTGGTTCGGCTCCTGGTATCGCGAGGCAGTACCGACCTGGCAGCTCGGCGCGACCGCCAACGCCGCGTTTCGCACCAGGATATTCACGCATCCGCGCATCGGCATGCTCGATCCCGCTCTCGGCGCCGGCTCGCCGACGGGATGCAGTGAAGACACGGATCTCTTCTACCGCGTGCTCGCTGCGGGATTCACCGTGGTCTACGAGCCGAGTGCGTACGTATGGCACCATCACAGGCGGGACATGCCTGCGCTGCGGCGCCAGATCTACGCCTACAGCAAGGGTCACGTCGCGTACAACCTCAAGACGTGGATTTCCTACCGCGACACGCGCGCGCTCTTCCACCTGGCGATGACGCTACCCAAGTGGCAGATCAAGAAGCTGGTGCGCTGGGTGCGCCGGTCGAACGACTATCCCCTGTCACTGATCCTGACCGAGATTGCGGGAAACCTCGCGGGACCGTGGGCGCTGTGGCGCGCGCGTCGTCGCGCGCGGCGCCTCGGTGCCGCCGACCTGTGAACCAGACGAGGATTGGATGTCACTCCGCTATCGACTGAAGGTTCGTCTTCTCAAGACGCGCCGCGGAAATCTGCTCTGGAGGCACTGGCGCGCGCGGCGAGGCGACACCGTGGGCAGCTACGCCGATCTCGCCGAGTACGTGCGCCGCTTCGCGCCGGGAAACAGCTTCGTGGACATTGGCTGCATGTGGGGCGTGAACGGCGACTTCGCATTTCTCGCGGAGGAAGCGGGTGCGCGCGCGGTAAAGGGTGTGGACGTGTTCGGGCCGACGCCGGAGTTCGAGCAGAAGCGGCACGAGCGCAATTCCGCGGTCGAGTTCGTGCTCGGCGACTGCACGCAGCCAGAAACGATCGGACGCATCGGGGCCACTGACGTCGTGCTCTGCGCGGGGGTGCTCTACCATCACCCGGCGCCATTCGATCTCCTCGTCGCGTTGCGCTCGCTGTGTCGCAAGACGCTCATCCTGCGCACGTCTACCATTCCCGAGATGCCGGGAGTGCCGAATGCCGCGGTGTTTTATCCGATGCTCGACGCCGATCATCGCGCACTCTGGAATTTATCGAGCCTCGGGCTGCTGCATCAGGTGGGGATCAGCGACGCGTTCGAGCCGCAGCAGGGATACGGGAACTGGTTCTGGGGACTCACGCCGAGCGCGCTTCGCTCGCTCATCGAGACCGCTGGCTTTCATGTCGACCACGTGGCGACGGAGGCGTTCGCACAGACGCTGTTGTGCACGCCCGTGGAATCCGCGTTTCGGCACGAGCTGCCGAATCCGGTGCAGGCGCAGCAGGTGGGCGCCGAGGTATCGGCGGCGGGTGTTGCGCGGCCTGCGTAAGATGCCTCAGTGGTCGTCGTGCAGAGCGCCGAACGGTCCGATGTGCGCCTCGCGCAACATGCGCATGCCGGCAGCGAGCCGGGCCTCGTCCCAGTGCATGAGAAATTCGCGGTGGCGCGACGCCATCTCGAGGCGCGGAACGCCGCTCCGAATATCCTGCTCGACGGTGTTCATTCCCGTCACGTACCATCCGCGCCAGCCGATATCGTAGCGCCCCGGCAGGCCAAAGCCTTCGCGTGTGTTCCAGGGGAGCAGCACGAACATCGCCACGCAGAGCGCTGTTTGTAACCAGCGTCGCGGTGCGACCGGCGCGTACAGCTCCCAGATGAAGTACGTCGCGCAGAGCGCGGGCACGGCGAAGAGGACGTACCGCATCGGCATTCCGGACACCATGTCGGTGGCGGCGCGTCCCCACCCGATCGCCAGCGCGAGCACTGCGCATCCGCCGGCGAAAGACAGCAAGCCGAATGCGCGCTGCCGCTCGGCGCCGCGCGCGCGCAGGAGTGCACTCACGAGCAGGACCATCGTCGAAGCGAGAACAGCGATTGTCACGAGGATCGACGGCATCCACGCATTGCGCACCGCGGCGCCCCAGGCGAGCGCGAGAAATCTGAGCGTCGTCTTCAGCGTGAGCAGCCGGCCGGGATTCGGCGGATTCCACCAGGGTTTCACATAGCCGACGAAATACACGCCGACGAGGATCG
>JAQBQC010000165.1 GCA_028287205.1 Gemmatimonadota bacterium | reverse complement strand
GTCGTGGCGATCACGGGCGCCTCGGGCGCGCCGTACGCCGTGCGACTGCTCGAGGCGCTCGTGCGCGCGGAGGAGCGCGTGTGGCTGATGATCTCCTCGCACGGATGGCGTCTGTTGCAGATTGAGTCGGGCATCGGCTCGCTGCAGGAGCTGCGGGATCGGACGTACGCCGAAGGGTGGGCCGACTCCGTCACTGTCTTCGATGCCGAGGATCGCGGAGCGGCGCCGGCCTCGGGATCCGCGCGTACGCGTGGCATGGTGATCTGTCCGTGCTCGATGGGAACGCTCGCCGCTCTCGCCGCGGGCACCTCGCGCTCGCTCGTGGAGCGCGCGGGCGACGTGACGCTCAAGGAGCGGCGGCCGCTGATTCTCGTCGCGCGGGAGACTCCGTTGTCCGTGATCCATCTCGAGAACATGCTGCGGCTCACTCGCGCGGGCGCCGTCGTGCTTCCGGCTGCACCCGGATTCTACAATCATCCGCGCGGCATTCCGGATCTCGTCGACTTCGTTGTCGCACGCGTGCTGGATCACATCGGGGTCGAGCATTCGCTCGGAAAGCGGTGGGGTACGGAGCCTGATGGGGAAGGCTGACGAGGTCTTCGTCATTGGACTCATCTCCGACACGCATGGGCTGCTGCGCGCCGGCGTGCACGAGGCACTTCTCGGTGTAGATCTGATTCTCCATGCGGGCGACGTCGGCGGAGACGACATCCTCGACGAGCTGTCGCACATTGCACCGGTGGAAGCCGTGTACGGCAACACCGATCCGCCGGGGAACCCGCGACTCACATCCACGATCGTCCGCGAGATCGGCGGCGTGACGATACAGGTGCAGCACGGCCACGAGTCGGGGCGCCTCACCGCGGACGCGCTGCTGGAACGCTTTGATGCAGACGTCATCGTCTACGGCCACACACACAAGCAATTGGTTACGCGTCGGGAGGGTCGACTCGTCATTAACCCGGGCGCAGCTGGTCCGCGCCGCTTCCACCTCAGTCCAAGTGTGGCACGGCTGACGATTCGTGAGGGAAAGGCCGAGGTGGAGATCGTGTCGTTGCCCGTCTAGGGCGCATCTCGAATTCAAGAGGACTTCATGCGGCGAGCACCGGCGCTCTTCGCTTTATTGTCGTGCGCGCTCTCAGCGCGAGTCGTGGCGCAGCAGGCACTCGCGCAGCGTGTGACGCTGCCGAGCGGTGTGACGGTCGCGCGCGCGTGTGACCAGCTCGTGTCCGAGGGTGTGCAGGTGGCATCGATCGACGATCGTGCACTGCCTGCGCAGGGCGCTGAGTATTTGACGGCGCTGTCGCAAGTCATCGCGCGGCGCGTGGGACTTCGCGCCGGCGATCCTCCGCGCACGGCGATGTACGGCGCGCTGCTCCTTCGCGACGGCACTTTCGCACACCAGATTCCCATCATGAGATCGGATCGGCGCGAGCTCGATGCGCGCATCGATGAGGCGCTCGCGATCTCGCCGAGCAGTCCGGACCGTTCCGCGACGCCGGCAGGGATGCCCGATACGCTCCGCGTGCTCGTGACTGTCGGCCTGCACGAAGACGGCTCGCCCTTCGTCGCTTCGCACGTACGCTGTCCCGCGGTCGCGTTCCCGGACAATCCGCGGCGCGCCGAGCCGGCGTGGGCGGCGGGTCATCCGCGAACCGTCGTGGTGCACGGCGTCGTGATGCCGGCGGGGCGCGTCGACACCGCAACGGCGCAGGTGGACGATCCGAGCGACGAGCGCTACGCGGAGGCCGCGATGAGCTCCATCGCGCAGATGCGCTTCGTTCCTGCGGAGTTCGATGGCGTGAAGGTGCCTGCGCCGATCGAGATCGTGCTGCCGTTTGGCGCGATCGAGAGCGAGGAGCCCGCGGCTAGCCCCTGAGCTCGCGCACGAAAGCTACGCGCTGATCGCCGCGCGTCGGTCCGAGAGAGCGGGCAACCCTTTTGGCGCGCGTGCCGCGGCACCGGTGACCGGAGTAAGGCCGGCATCCGTCGCGCGCACCGTGCGCGCGAGCTCCGCGGGGAAGCGCCGGAACCACGACGAGAGCAGCAGCAGCTCGTCGATCTCGTGCGTCGGGATCTGCGTCGTCTCGCGCTCGGCGGTGCCGTACACCGCTTCGGTGAGATGCGCGAGGCGGCGATGGTCGCGCTCCGCCTGCGGCGGAATGTCCTCGGCGCGCACGCGTCCGCGCCGGATGAGATAGACGCGGTCCTCGCCGCCGAAGCCGGGAACGGTATAGATGAAGGAGAGCGTCTCGACGGCGAAGCGGAAGCGCAGGAACTGCTGCTTGAGCGCCTCGAGCCGCTGCAGCTTGTCGCGCATCGAGGCCGCGCGCTCGAACTCCATCTTGTCGCTCGCGGCTTCCATCTCGTGGCGCAGGGTGGCGATCGGCCCATCGTCGTGCCCTTCGAGAAAGGACCGCGCGAGTGCGACGCGCCCGAGATATTCGCTCTCCGTGCAGCCTCCAACGCACGGGCCGAGGCACTTCTTCACCTCGTAGCGAATGCATCCGGGCGTGCGTGAGAGCTGAAATAGCTCGCGCTGATCGGCGAAGTGCATGCGCGTGTCGAGCGAGCAGTCGCGCATGGAGAGCACGTCGTGCAGCTCGCGCACCGCGTCGTTGACAGCCTGCGCGCCCTGGAAGGGGCCGAAATGCGGCGCGCTGTCGTCGCTCGCGCCGCGCACCACCAACA
>JAQBQC010000305.1 GCA_028287205.1 Gemmatimonadota bacterium | reverse complement strand
CCTTCCAATGGCAGCGCAAGCCGCGAACTACGTGTTGTGCGATCACTTCTTCCACCGCGCGTTCGGCGGATCGTATCTCAACCCACAATACCTCATCGCCGCTGCGCCTCCGGTATACCCGGGCGCTCCCACCTCCGCAGTTGCGGTGCTCGACACAGCGGGGCACGTCGTCACCGATGGTTACGTGACGCCGGATGGATTTGCCGTCAACACGGCGTTCACCGTGAACAATCCGCATCCGTCGAATGCCGGGTCAGCGGGGCTCGTGCCCAACCAGACGAATCCCACGATCGGCGACCGGCTCAGCGCGGGCGGACAGAGTTGGGCCTGGTACTCCGGCGGATGGAACGACGCCATCGCCGGACATCCGGCAGCGACATTCCAGTTTCATCACCAGCCGTTCGCCTACTACGCGAACTTCGCTGACGGCACGCAGGCGAAGGCCGACCACTTGAAGGACGAAGCGGATTTCATCACCGCCGCCACCGCGGGCACGCTTCCCGCCGTTTCATTCGTGAAGCCCCTCGGCCTCAACAACGAGCATCCGGGCTACGCGGACATCATCACGGGCGAGCATCACACGATCGACCTGATCAACGCGGTGCGCAACGGTCCGAACTGGAAGGACGCGGTCATCATCGTCACGTACGACGAGAACGGTGGATTCTGGGATCACGTCGCGCCGCCGGCGATCGATCGGTGGGGCCCGGGCTCGCGCACCCCTGCAATCATCATCTCGCCGTTCGCGAAGAAGGGCTTCGTCGACAAGACGTCGTACGAGACCGTTTCCATTCTCGCCTTCATCGAGAAGCGCTGGAACCTCACGCCGCTCACCGATCGCGACAGAACTGCATCACCGCTGCTGAACGCGTTCGACTTCTCCCTGACTGCGCACTGACGAAGCATCCGGCAAGTAGAGCGGAAGCGTGAGCACGAAGGTCGCGCCCTGGCCCGCGTCGCTCTGCACGGAGATGTCGCCGTGCATCGCGTGGGCCAGATCGCGGCTGATGGCCAGGCCGAGCCCCACGCCCTGCTGGCGCTCGGGAGTGAGATGGCGATCGACCTGCACGAACGGATCGAAGATCGACTCCAGCTTGGCGCGCGGAATACCACGCCCGGTATCATTCACGATCACGCGCACGTTGTCGCCCACAACCTCGCAGCTCAGCGTGATGCGCCCGTCGCGGTCGGTGAACTTCACCGCGTTGCCGACGAGATTGAGCAGAATCTGATCGAGCTTCTCGCGATCGGCGTGCACGTGCACGCTCCTGTCGCACGGCCTGTATTCGTACGCCACGCCCTTCGCGCGCAGCTGCGGCTCGATCAGCGCCTCCATCTCGCCGAGCGCGTCGGCGAGCGTGATATCGGAGAGATGCAGCTCGACGCTGCCCGCCTCGAGCCGCGCATAATTCAGAATGTCGTTGATCAGCGAGAGCAGATGCTGGCTCGCGCGCCGAATGCGCCGCAGATCTTCGCGCTGAGGCTCGGTGACCGGACCGCGCACGCCCATCTCGAGCAAGTCGACGTACCCCGACACCGCGTTGAGCGGCGTGCGCAGCTCGTGAGACATGGTCGTGAGGAAGATCGCCTTCGCCGCATTCGCCGCCTCGGCGTCGCGCCGCGCCTGCTGCTCGCCCTCGAGCAGCTCCTCGCGCTCGGTGACGTCGTGGCTCACGCCGAGCAGGGAGAGTGGCTCTCCATTCCCGTCTGTGCGCAGACGCGCGAATCCTTCCAGCCAGCGCACGGCGCCATCGGTGCGGAGGAAGCGATACTTGATGTGATAGTTCGGCAGCCGCTCGGCCAGCGTGCGCGCAATCACGCCTTCCACGCGCTCGCGATCGTCCGGGTGCACGTAGGAGCTGACCTCCTCCAGCGTTCCCGAGAAGGTGCCCTCCGCGAGCCCATGCATGCGCTCCGTCTGCGGAGACCAGACCACGCGGTTGCCCTTGATGTCCCACTCCCACGAGCCAAGCCCGCCCGCCTCCATCGAGAGCACGAGCTTCGCCTCGCTCTCACGCAGCAGCGCGTTGCTCACCGAGGCCGCATCGCGTGCGCGCACCGTCTCCGCGAACAGCCTCGCGCGCTCGATGGCGAGCGAGGTGCGCCGAGCCAGCTCCTGAACACGCGAGATGTCGCTCGGCCCCAGAAAATGGCCCGACTCCGCGGAGACAATGGTGATGGCTCCGACGGCCTTGTCATCGATTATCATCGGCGCGATGACGTACGAGCGAAGGTGCAGCGCGAGAAGCAGATTGCGCTTGTCGAGATCGGGGACGCCGGCGATGATCATCTCGTCGGTGATCTCGCTCGCCTGCACCTCTCCCGTACGCAGCACCGTGTACACGCCTCCCGGATCGTCCGGCATGGCGGGGAAGCGGCGATGGAACTCGTGGGCAATCTTGAGCTTCTCGGGGTCCGAGTGCACGGTGGCGATGCGGCGCAGCGTGCCGTCCGCGTTCAGCAGCTCGACCGTGCACCAGTCGCCAAGTCGCGGCACCGCGAGCTGCGCGACGCTTCGAATCGCCTCGTCCGTGTCGTTCGAGGTCGCGAGCACAGCGCTCGCCTCCGCGAGCACTGCCAGCCCTTCGCTCGCGCGGCGCTGATCGTGCACGTCGGTGCACGTGCCGAACCATCGCGTGATCTTCCCGGATTCGTCGCGCAGCGGAAGCGCGCGGCAGAGAAACCACCGATACGAGCCATCGGAGCCGCGCCGAAGGCGGCACTCCACCTCGAACTGCTCTCCCGTGCGAAACGCGTGATCCCACTTTTCGTCGACGTCGCTGGTGTCCGATGGGTGCACCGCGTTCCGCCAGTCGTCGTCATCGATCGGCACGCTCGACTTGCCGATGTAGTCGTGCCAGCGATTGTTGAAGTACTCGTTCTCGCCGGTGGCGAGCGTCGACCACACGAGCTGCGGCATCGTCTCGGCGAGCGCACGAAACGATCGCTCCGCGCGTACGCGCGAGCTGACGTCGGTGAAGTACACCGCGAGGCCGCGCCGCCACGGGTACGCGCGCACCTGAAACCACCTGTCGAGCGGCGGGAAATATTCCTCGAACCCGGTGACGACCTGTTCGCGGATGGCGCGCCGATATTCACGCTCGAACGTCGTCCCGACGATCTCCGGAAACGCGTCCCAGATGGTGACGCCGAGGAGCTCCTCGCGGGTGCGGGAAATGAGCGGCTGTGCGTTGGCGTTCAGATAGATGAAACGCCAGTCGTGATCGACCGCGAAGAAGGCGTCGCCGATGCTCTCGAGGATGTCCGTTGCCTCGTGGCGTGCTTCCTCGGCGAGCGTCGTCTGCTGGTGCAGCTCCTCGCTCGTCGACTGCAGCTCCTCGTTCGACGCGGTGAGCGCCTCGAGCGCCTCGTCGCGCTCCACCGCGAGCCGGGTCTGCATGGCTGCATCGCGAGCGAGCAGCACGTTCACGAGCAGGGCGAGGAGAAAGGCCGTGCCGGTGCCGAGGATGACGATCCACCTCACCTGGCCGGTATAGCGAGTCAGATCCGCCGAGCGCGATGCGAGGCGAACGGATTCCTGTTCGCGGATGGCACCGGCGATGCGGCGCGCGGCGCGCATGACGTCGCGGCCATGGTTGGTCTTCACGATCGCGAGTGCCGTGTCGCCGCCGATCGTACGCCGCAGCCGAACCGTCTCCGCGATCTCGGCCATCCTCGCGCCGGAGAAGTAGACGAGACTGTCCACCGAGCGTCTGGTGGCCGCCGAGGGCTCTGCGGTGTCTACGGCGGAGCGCAGTCGCTCGAGTGCGAGCGGCACCGAGTCGACGGAGCGCACGTACGGGCGAAGATAGTCCTCGTTGTTCGTGAGCAGAAATCCGCGCTGCCCTGTCTCCGCGTCCGTGAGAAAGGCAACGAGCCTGTCCGCGGCATCCGCGACGGCGCGGGCGCGGCGAGCATCCAGGCGAGTGGAGACGATCTTCGTGGTGCGATTGTGGGCGACGATGCCGACCATCGCCACGAGGAGCGGCGGTCCGAACACGGCCATGAGACGCCGCCCGGTTGGGCGCCAGTACGAAAAGATCGAGCGGGGTGTGAGCCGCGTGACGGCCGTTCGCTTTTCGTCATGCGGCGAGCGATTGGGCTGAGTCATGAGGCTCGAATGAAGACAACGCGGATAGCGATCGGCCGGACCCGCCCAAGGTAGGGCAGATCCGGCCGTCGCGCGCTCGCCGCGGACTGGCGGCGAAACAGTTTAGCACGCCGCGTGCCGCGGCTATCCGTGACGTGGTGACTTGTCCCTCTGCTCCTGCTTCGGACGGTCGTCCGCCTGACGGCGTGGGGGTGCTGCCGCTTCAGTGCGTGGCGGAGCGGGAGCCGCGGCAGGCTGCGGACGCGCGCTCGGCGCAGGCGATCTCTGTGCTTCCGGTGGAGCCGAGCGTGGCGGCGCCTGTTGCGCGGGACGCTGGCTCGGCTGCACGTCGGGGCGCGAGACGGGACGCTCGATCGACTGCACGCGTGGAGCTTCGCGCGGAGCCTGTGCCGGCTGCGCGCTCGGCACCGCCCGCACATTGGTGTTCGGCTGCACCGTGTGCGCCGGACCGTCGTTCTGCGAGCCGTTCACCGTTGACGGTCCATCGGTGTGCGACATCGGCCGATCGTTCGGGTTCGGACGCGGGCTCGGTGCAGAACGATCGCTCATGTTCGGCTGCGTGGAGGGTGCAGGACGCACATTTACATTCGGCTGTGCCGGTGCCGGACGCACGTTCACGTTCGGCTGCTCGCTCGGAGCGCTGCGCACATTCGGAGTCTGAGTCGTGCTCGGTGCAGTCCTCGAGCTCACGTTGCCATCGGGCTGCGCCTGCTCGGCCGGATACCGCTGCACGTTGACGTTCGGCCGCGTGTTCGGCACCCGACGCACGTTCGTGTACGGCGTGACCGTGGTCGCGGGTCCATCGGTGTGCGACATGGGACCCGTCACCGTCGAGCGCGGCGCGCCTCGCGTCTGCGAGATCGGAAGCGGAGCGACTGGTGTGTCGCCCGTGGTCTTGAACTGGTCCGCATGCGACGCAAACGTCGCAGGACGCGGCGGGGGCGTGTTCTTCCACACCACCTGGCGGTTCTGCGCAGCCTCGGATGGACGGCTCACGGGCGTCGAGCCCTGCCGGCGAATGAGAACGCTCTGCTGCGTCGGCGCTACCGGTGCACCGGCGCCGACCACGTGCGCGTTACGCGCTTCGTTCACCGGAACGATCGTCGCGCCGCGCCCGATTCTGCGCGAGCCCGCGAACTGATCCTGCGGTACCGCCGTCACCGCGCCGTTCACGCGCTGATTGCGATACTGAATGTTCGTCACGTTGACGTTGGTGATGTTGATGTTCGTGACGTTGATGTTCGTGACGTTCACGCGACGCACGTACCTGTCACTCGCGCGATACGCGGGGCGATAGACCTCGTTCGGCGCGAGCGGAAACCATGCGACATCACGACGGCCGTCCCAGCGCGAGCCGCGGTAGTTGTTTCCGCCAACGAACACGACGAGCGCGGGCGCGTACACGGGCCGGCGACGCACGACACCCGGCGCCCACACCCAGTGGTTACGCGTGTATGCCCAGCGGCCGTAGTGGAAGGGCGCAAAGCCCCAGGGCGCATCATCGATCCACGTCCATCCGTACGGCTCGACCCACACCCAGCGGCCGTAGCGGTACGGAGCCCAGTCCACGGCAACGTATGACGGCGCCCAGACATGACCATATTCGGGATCATCGCTCCACGAGCCATTGCGATCGAGATCTTCGTAGCCGGTCATGTCGCGCGTGACGTACTGCGCAGACACGGACTGATCTTCCGCGCGGTCGCGCGCGTCGGCCCACTGGTCGTATTCATCCATGGGCGGCGCGTTGCGCACGTAATTCGATGCGCCGTCGGCGGTGAAGAGCACCGTCTCATCGGAGCGAACGGAAATCGTCTGATCGTTGGACGTCACTTCCGCATCGCCGTTGCGCGCGGTGACGGTGCTCGTGGCACCATCGGCGCTCACGTCGACACGATAGATGCCGTCGCGCATCAGCGTCACGGCGCCCGTTGGCGTATCGATCTCGACGTTGTCATCCGAATCGAGCGTCCGCAGGCGAATCAGAGCAGAGCCCTGCGTCAGGCGGAGCTGCAGGTGATTGTCATCGAGATCGAGAATCTCGAGGGCCGTCTGGGGTCCGAGGCGAACCGCGTTCGAACCCACGTGCAGCTCGGCGCGGGCGCCGACATCGGTCCAGAGATGGTCGCCGGAGGTCAACGGATAGTTGAGGGTCGCGCTCGCCCAGTCGTCGACCGTGCCTGGACGGAAGGAAACATCGCCCTGCAGAAAGCTCGTGCGCGCCACGCGCGCCGACGGATCCTGCTCCTGGCCCTGGGCGTGCACAGCCGCGCTTCCGCTGAACAGCAGCGCAGCCATTCCGATGAGTACACGAGTCCCGCGCATACGTCGATCTCCGATGGAGTAGTGGTGCATGCGGGTATAGGGCAACTGGCATTCCGAATTCGGCCCGCCAGCGTGTTGGCTCGCAACTCGTGCGTTGACAAGGAATTGCGAGTAGCTTCTCGAAGCGGTATGGACTCGTCGCAACTCGTACTGTCGCGCTCGAAGTACGTGAAAGTGTCCCTTCCAGAGGACGATACAAGGATTTCCTCGTGACCTCACTGCCTGCCAAACCGGCCTTCGTCCTGGCCTTACTGTACTCGACGGACCACCGCCAAGTGGTGCTCATGCGGCGCACGCGGCCGGCGTGGCAGGCCGGCCGCGTAAACGCGCTGGGCGGCAGGGTCATGGCGGGCGAGAGTGCGGCGACCGCGGCGCGACGCGAGGTGCGCGAGGAGTGCGGGGTGGACGTGGCCGAGTGGCGGGAGGTGCTGGTGTGGGAGGATGCGGAGTACCTGATGCACGTGGTGCGCGCGGTGAGCGACAAGGCTCGCGACGCGCGCACGCAGGAGGATCAGGAGGTTTTTCTTGCCGACGTGAATGCGCTCCCGGCGAACGTCATCGACAACCTGCGCTGGCTGGTGCCTCTCGCCCTCGACGAGGATGTGGCGCTGCCGATCGCGGTGCGGAGCGCGGCGGCCGAGGGGTCGGGGCTCACGGATCGCGGTCGCGAGAGGGAGTGAGCGATGCCGGAGCTACCGGACATCACGATTTACATCGAGCATCTCGAGTCGCGCATTGTCGGGCAGGTGCTCGAAAAGCTGGAGATCGCGAAGCCGTTCGTGTTGCGCACCTTCGATCCGCCGGTCGCGGAAATAGTGGGGACGACGGTGCGCGGTGTGCGGCGGATGGGAAAGCGCATCGTGATCGCTCTCGATGGCGAGCGGTTCATCGTCATCCATCTGATGATTGCGGGGCGACTCAGGTGGCGCGAGGCGAGCGCGAAGCTTCCGCCCAAGGGGTCGATACTGGCGAAGTTCATTTTCGCGAGCGGCGTGCTGGTGCTGACGGAGGCGGGAACGACGCGTCGCGCGTCGATTCACCTGGTGCGTGGTGAGGATGCGCTGCGCGAATTCGATCGCGGCGGTCTCGAGGTGCTCGACGCCACGCTCGCGGAGTTCTCCGCGCGGCTCCGAAGCGAGAATCACACGCTGAAGCGCGCGCTGGCAGATCCGCGGCTGTTCAGCGGAATCGGGAACGCGTACTCTGATGAGATTCTGCATCGCGCGCGGCTCTCCCCCGTGATGCTGACGCGTCGCATTCGCGACGAGGAGATCGAGCGGCTGTTCGGCGCGACGCAGGCGACGCTCGCGGAGTGGACGTCGCGGCTACGCGCCGAAGCCGGGGCGAAATTTCCGGAGAAGGTAACGGCGTTTCACGAGGAGATGGCCGTGCACGGACGTTTTGGGGAGCCGTGCCGCGTGTGCGAGACGCCGGTGCAGCGGATCCGGTATGCGTCGAACGAAACCAATTACTGCGCGCGATGCCAGACGGGAGGAAAGCTGCTCGCGGATCGGGCGCTGTCGCGGCTCTTGGGGAAGGACTGGCCGAAGTCGATCGACGACATCGAGTGAGCGGGCGACGACGCTCGGCGGGCACTAACAGTGGGATACGGACACAAACGGATCAGACGAACAAAAACGGACGGACGAACAAAACGGACAGACTTCGCTTCGCGCGCATCCGTTTTTGTCCGTTCACTCCGTTCAATTCGTTTCATCAAATTGTTAGTGCCAGTATGGTGCGATGAGGAGCACTTTCGCGACAGCCGCCGGGAAGGTCGTAACAATGTGAGAAACGGATTGAACGGAGTGAACGGAGTGAACGGACACAGACGGAAGAAACTCCGTGTAGGCGACGAACCCGCGAAGAAGCGGGGGCGACTACGAGCGCGGTGCGGTCTTCGCCGCGTTCAGCGAGATCGCGAGCCCGATCCCGAGCATGTGCACCGCGAGGCCCGTGAGCCACGTGTCGAGCGGGGCGAAGTGCGGCTTCGTGTGCATCGCGCTCAGCGGGAGCACCACCCAGTTCATGAAAAAGTAGATCCAGGCGCCGTAGACGAGCCCGTAGGGAATCGGCTTACGCAGGAGATCCGGCAGCAGGCTCCGTCCCGCAAACACGTAGATGGCCGTCCAGATGAACGCGATCAGCCAGTGCAGGGCGAATCCGAGGACGACGGTTCCGGCGCCACCGTCGAACGAGCCTTTGCCGATGAGGCCAGCCGCGACCGACTGGGGGATCTTCATCCACGGCACTCCCTTCGCCGCGCTGAACCAGAGGAGCGCGTACGCCATGTCGCAGGCGCCGGCGATCAGTCCGCCCACGAGGATTGCCCTGAGTGGCGTCCAACGCGCGGTGGCGCCTCGCGGGCGTTCGGTCGTGGAAATCATTGAGTGCCGAGGTGAGATTGAGTAGTGGCCAGCCAAACGCGGGAGAATATTGCCGCGGGGTACGCTAACAGCCAGGCAGGCTGCCCGGGAATGACCATCTGACTCTCGCACGCGTCTAATTGGTATGACCAGATCACGCCGCGCGGCCCTCGCCGCGACACTGATTGCCGCCGCCATCGTGGCGCTGGTAGTGCAGAAGCAGCTGTGGCGCGCGGGCAGTGCCGATGTGCCCGAGGCTTCGGCGGCCGAGCTGCGGTCGGGTGGGGACTCGATCGCGCTGGCGAAGGCCGCACTCGAGAGCTGCTCGAAGATCAACGGCGACAAGATCCCGTGCTACGAGAAGCACCTGATCCCGTTGGTTGATGTCGGTGGACCGAAGCTCGCCATGGGTACGCTCATGCAGGTCGCGAACGGTGACCGCGACGTGCGCGGGTTCGGGCACGTGTACGCACACGCGATCGGGATGCACGCCTTCGATGCCGACAAGAACGTCGAGCGCACCTTCTCGAGCTGCACCGACGCCTTTCAGTCGGGATGCTACCACGGCGTGATCGAGGCGTACTTCGCGTATTCCGGAAAGGTCGACTCGACATCGGTGCGCGATCTGTGTGTGCCGTGGTCGCAGCCGGGCGTGTACGGGTGGCTGCGCTTCCAGTGCGCGCATGGGCTCGGACACGGGCTCACGATGCACTACGAGCACAACCTCGTCGAATCGCTCAAGGGATGCGATCTGCTCGTGGAGTCGTGGGACCGCGAGTCGTGTTACGGCGGCGCGTTCATGGAAAACGTGGTCGACGCAACGGAGCCGCATCACGGAATGCCGGGGATGGACATGCCGGAAGAGGCGCGGTCGTTCAAGCAGATCGACAAGAAGGATCTCAACTATCCGTGCTCGATCCTGCCGGAGCGGTATCTGACGACGTGCTATCAGAACCAGGTGTCGATCATCATGTACTTCGACGACCACAAGATGCCGCAGGTCGCGAAGGACTGCATGAAGGTGCCGGAGAATTACCGTTACATGTGCTTCACGGGCTTCGGCACGGACATCAACTCGTTCGTGGTCGGCGATCACCTCAAGGCGATCGACCTCTGCGCGAACGCGCCGGAGAAGTATCGCGAGTGGTGCATCATCGGCGTCGTGAAGAACATCATCGACGTGAGCGCGAAGACCGCCGACGGCGTGTCGTTCTGCCAGAAGGTGGATGCGCACCATCTCAAGTCGCGCTGCTACGAGGCGGTGGGAGAAGAGTCGGTGAGTCTCGAGCAGAGGCCCGAGGTGCGCGAGACGTTCTGCGCCGTGAGCGAGCCGGGGTACATCGAGGCGTGCCGGTACGGCGCGCGGCTGATCACAGTGGCGCCACCGGGGTTGAAGGCGGAGTGAGTTAGAAACGCGCTTAGATGAACTGCTGGACACGAATGAGACGAATGGGACGAATCGAACCGGTGCGCGGATTGGCTGCGATGCGATTCGTCTCGTATTGGTTTGATTCGTGCTCAGCAGTTTGCCTCTGATGCCGCACGCTGATCCCTGAGCGCCTCCACCCCAGCTGGTTCGGCACTTGCCCTGAGAGTGGCGATTCCTCTCAATTTCCCCAATGTCAGACGAGCAAAAACCGCACACCCTCACGGGTAGCTTCCGCATGCACGAGGGGGTGCGCTCGCGCTTTCTCGAGAGCGAGCACGACGTCATCGTGTACCTCCCGCCCGGATACGACGAGGAGGTGAACCGGCGCTATCCCGTGCTGTACATGCAGGATGGCCAGAACCTTTTCGATGCGGCGACGTCGTTCAGCGGCGAGTGGCGGCTGGACGAGGCGGCGGAGCAGATGATCGGTGCGGGGCTCGTTGCGCCGCTCATCATCGTCGGGATCTACAATGCGGGCGCCTATCGCATCGACGAGTACACTCCCACGCGCGACTCGGCCAAGCGCGCCGGCGGAAATGCCGACAGGTACGGCCGGATGCTCGTGGAGGAGCTCAAGCCGTTCATCGATGCCGAATACCGCACGCTCGCCGACGCGCGCAACACCGGCATCGGGGGCTCGTCGCTGGGCGGGCTGGTGTCGCTGTATCTGGCGCTCAAGTACTCGGGAATTTTCTGGAACGTCGCGGTGCTGAGCCCGAGTGTGTGGTGGGACAATCGGTTCATCGTACGTCGCGTGCGCGCGCTGCATACCGCTCCGCCGCTGCGCGTGTGGCTCTCCACGGGAACGGCGGAGGGTGAAGGGGTGGTCGCAGGAGCGCGGCGCGTGCGCGATGCGCTCGTGGCGAAGGGATGGACGGAGGGCGAGTCGCTGCACTATCAGGAAATCGAGGGCGCGCGGCATACGGAGTCGGCGTGGGCGGAGATCGCGCCCGCGATGCTGCACTTCCTCTATCCGGCGAACCGCTGATGCATCGCGAGCACCGTCGATGGCAGAGCCCTTCGCTCGGCAAAAACATGGATCTGCTCATCTTCGGCCACGCCGGCGCGCGCGTGCTCGTGTTCCCGACATCGATGGGGCGCTTCTTCGAGTGGGAAGATCGCGGGATGATCGGCGCGCTCGGCGAGCATCTCGAGAAGGGATGGCTCCAGCTGTACTGCGTGGACAGCGTGGATGACGAGAGCTGGTACGCGACGCACTCGCATCCGGCGGACCGCGCGCGCAGGCACGAGGCGTACGAGCGCTATCTACTGCACGAGGTGCTGCCGCTGTCGACGCACATGAACGGCAACCCGTTCCTCATCACCGCCGGCGCGAGCTTTGGCGCGTACCACGCGATGAGCTTCGGCCTTCGCCATCCCGAGATCACGGGACGCGTGCTGGGAATGAGCGGGTTGTACGACATCAAGGAGCAAACCGGCGGTTACTCCAACGATTCGGTCTACTTCAACAACCCCGCGGACTTCGTGGCCAACGAGCACGATTCGGGGCGACTGGCGGCGATCCGGCGAATGGACATCATCTTCGCGATCGGGCGCGATGACTCGATGCACTGGACCAACGAGATGTTTTCGCGGACTCTTTGGGCGAAGGGAATCCCGCACGCTTTTCGCGTATGGGATGGCTGGGCACACGATTGGCCGTGGTGGGAGCAGATGGTTCGCATGTACATCGGCGGAAGCGACTGACCGGGAGCAAGACGATGGCGCGAGGCAACGAGAAGCGGATCGGGTTGATCGTGGGGCGTGAGTGGAGCTTTCCGCCTGCGTTCATCAAGGAAGTGAACGAGCGTGAGGAAGGCGTAGCCGCGGAGCTCGTGCAGCTTGGCGGAACGAGGATGGATGATCCCGCCAACTACGCGGTGCTCATCGACCGCATCTCGCACGAGGTGCCGTACTACCGCTCGTACCTCAAGTACGCCTTGCTGCAGGGCGTGACGGTGATCAACAACCCCTTCATGTGGACGGCGGACGACAAGTTCTTCGAGGCCGGACTGGCCACGAAGCTCGGCGTCGCGAGCCCGAAGACGGTGGTGCTGCCGAACAAGGAATACATCCCGGGGATCAATCACAAGGAGAGCCTGCGCAACCTCGTGTACCCGCTCGATTGGGAGGGAATTCTCTCCTATATAGGACTGCCTTGCGTGCTGAAGGATGCGCACGGCGGCGGCTGGCGGGACGTGTACATCTGCCGCACGCTCGAAGAGCTGTTCGCGGCGTACGATGGGTCTGGACAGCTCACCATGGTGCTGCAGGAGTTCATCGAGTGGGATCAGTACATTCGGTGCCTCTGCCTCGGCCAGAGCGAGGTGCTGCCCATGAAGTACGATCCGCGCGAGCGCAAATACCACGTGGAGCACGAGCATCTCGCACCGGAGCTCGGCGCGCGCGTGGTGAAGGATTCGCTCACACTCGTGAAGGCGCTCGGCTACGACATGAACACCGTGGAGTGGGCTGTGCGAGACGGGGTTCCGTACGCGATCGACTTCATGAATCCCGCGCCCGACATGGACATCAACTCGCTCACGCCGCACTACTTCGACTGGACCGTCAAGCACATGGCGGATCTCGCGATTCGCCTGGCGAAGGCGCCGCGGCGCAAGATGAATGTCTCCCGCGGCGATTTTCTGCTCGGGCGGCGCGAAGGGTGAGCACTGAAAACGCGATCGCCCGCTACCACGACCTGCTCGCGGGCGGGCTGGCGGACGACTCGCAATCGTGGCTGGACGAGCAGATCGAGCGGCGCGGGCTCACGTTTGGCGGGCGGCCCGTGTGCACGGTGGTGCGTCCGCGATGGATGACCGCGCGCGAGTACGCGATGTGCCGCGATCGCGCGGCTATCGTGCTGCGCGCGTTCGCGACGGCGCAGCGCGCCGCGCTCGCGGACGACAGCGTGCGCGCGCAGCTGCGGCTCACGGACTGGGAGGAGCAGCTCGTGATGGTCGATCCCGGATTCGCGGCAGCGAGTCCGACGTCGCGGCTCGATGCGTTTTTCGTCGACGAGGGACGAGGGCTGCGCTTTACCGAGTACAACGCGGAGACGCCGGCAGGCGCGGCGTACAACGACGCGCTCACCGAGCTGTTCGAGGGGATGCCGGTGATGCGCGAGTTCCAGCGGGACCATCATCTGCGTCCACTCCCCGCGCGCGCCGGTGTGCTGCGATCGCTGCTGGGCGCCTTCGAGGAATGGTCGGGCGCGCGCACGAAGCCGAAGATCGCGATCCTCGACTGGCGCGAGGTGCCGACGTTCAGCGAGTTCCTGCTGTTCGAGCGCTACTTCGCGAGCCAGGGGCTCGAATGCAGGATCGTCGACCCGCGCGAGGTGGAATATCACGGCGGCGTGCTGCGCGCCGGGGATTTCGAGATCTCGCTCATCTACAAGCGTGTTTTGATCCACGAGCTGGTGGAACGATGCGGGGTCGATGGGCCGGTGATCCGCGCGGTGCGCGACCGCGCGGTGTGCATGGTGAATCCCTTCTCCTGCAAGCTGATGCACAAGAAGGCGAGTCTCGCGGTGCTGAGCGACGAGCGCAATGCGCGCATGTTCAGCGCCGAGGAGGCGGAGGCGATCGAGGCGCACATCCCGTGGACTCGCGTGGTGGAGGAGCGGCGCACGGTGTTCGACGGCAAGGAGGTCGATCTGCCGCGATTCATCCGCGACAACCGTGAACGGCTCGTGCTCAAGCCGAACGACGAGTATGGCGGAAAGGGGATCGTGCTTGGGTGGGAGGCGACGGACGCCGAGTGGGAGGCGGGGCTCGCGGCTGCGGAGGAGGAGCCGTATATCGTGCAGGATCGCATC
>JAQBQC010000106.1 GCA_028287205.1 Gemmatimonadota bacterium | reverse complement strand
GATTCCTGAATCTGGTCGGCGACAATCGAAAGCAGGTGATCCCGGGAATTCAATTCAACGCCGGTCGGAGCGACTATGGCCGCGGCGGGTTTTACGAGATCACTCCGAACGTCGATCTCCGTGTGTCGAGCCAGTTCCACATGAACCTCGGCCTCGCCTACAATCACAATCGCGACGACTCGCAGTGGTACGGCAACTTCACGGACTCGGTGGATGTGACGCACTACACGTTCGCGCATCTCAATCAAAAGACGCTGAGCGCAACGCTGCGCATCGACTATACCGCCACGCCAAATCTGACCTTTCAGCTCTACGCGTCGCCGTTCGTGACGAAGGGAACGTTCACGAACATCCGCGAGCTGAATGATCCGCGCGCGAAGGACTACGACAGCCGCTACAAGCCCTACACGGACGAGAGCGTGCTCGCCGACCAACCGGGCGGATTCAACGTCAAGCAGTTTCGGTCGAACGCGGTCGTGCGGTGGGAATATCGGCCGGGCTCCGCGCTCTTCCTCGTGTGGACACAACAGCGCCAGGGCGACCTGCCGCTCGCGGGGGACGACTCGTTCGGCGGCGACTACCGCGGTCTGTTCAACCTGCACCCGGACAACACCTTCCTCGTGAAGATGTCGTACTGGTTCAATCGGTAGTCGCCCCGCGGTTCTCGAGACTACTCGTCGAGAAACGCGTAGTCGCGAAAATTCGCCCTCTCCCCCCGTCGCTAGCTCGCCTCCGCCACCGCGCGCGCCTGCTTCTCGAGCACGTTCCAGCGCGCGAGCACCGCACGGTACGAGGCGCTCGCGCGACGACACGCCGCGATCTGATTCGCCGTTGGCGCGATGTCCGCTCCCTGCATCGCCATCGCTGCCGCCATGAGTTCGTTGCCCACACTCTTGAGCGTCGGAGCCTGCTCCTTCTCCGCCACGCGCCGCCCACGCGCCGCGTCGGCATCCGACTCTACCTTTGCCGGCGCGAGCGCATCTACCTTCGCGGCCAACGCAGTGGCCTCTGCTCCTTGCGCATTCCCCAGGCGCTCGCGAAGCGCGCGCGCCCGCGTGTACGCCGAGCGCGCGGCCACCGCGTCGTCGTACATCTCCGTGGAGAGCGTCGACAGCTGCGCCAGCCCCGACGCGGGTGTCGTCACGCGCGGATCGATTCGCAGCGTGAGCGGCTGCTCGTATCGCTTTCCGCCGCCGGTGAGCCGTACAGTGTACGCGCCCGGCGGTGCCCATGGCGCATCCATCGCGGGGAAGGTGCGATGCGGCACGGCGCCATTGCCGCTCTCATCTTCGGCGAGGTTCTCGCGCTCATCGGCGATCGGCTCGTAGCGCAGATCCCACGTAATCCGGTGCATCCCCGGCGATGTCGCGAGCGCGAACGACGGCGCAGCCCAGTACAGTGGCAAGTTGCAGTCGGGCGCCTTCGGGTTTTGCTGACAGACCCGATCGTACGCCTCTGGATCGCGAGCTGGATCCGGATTCAGCACGCGATCGGCGCTCGAGTAGGTGCGCACGACTCTCCCTGCGGCGTTCACGATCTCGATCTCGAGCGTGTCACGCACTGCAGCGCCCACGTAGTAGTCGATGATCCCGCCGGCGGCCGGATTCTCACCGGCCGGCAACTCGGGCGGCCAGGGCGTCGGATCGTTCGTGGCGCCGCGAACGCGCACCGCGGTCGCGGGCCTCAGCAGATAGAGATCGCGCGCCGATTGCACCGCCGCGCGTTGCCGGAGCGGCGTGACGTTGTCGAGAATCCAGAAGCCGCGCCCATGCGTCGCCGCGATGAGATCGGAGCACAGGCATGTGCTGTCGTCCTTCACCTGCAGATCGCGCACGGAGATCGCGGGCATGTCGAGCTTGAGCGACTGCCAGTGATCGCCGTCGTCGTACGAGACCCACACCTGCGCATCGGTCGCCGCGTACAGCAGCCCCTTCGTGCGCGGATCTTCGCGAATCGAGTTCGCGACCGCACCGGGCGCGATGCCCGTATTGATCTCGCTCCAGCTCTTTCCGCCGTCGTGCGTGCGCCAGAAGTGCGGGCTCATGTCGTCGAGACGGAGCGTGTTCGCAGCGGCGTACGCGGTGCGATCGTCGAAGTGTCCGGCCTCGATGTTGAAGATGCGCGTCCACGGCTTGATCTGTGGCGGAGTGACGTTCGTCCACGTCGCGCCACCATTGGCCGTCGTCTGGATGGTCCCGTCATCCGTGCCTGCCCAGAGCACGCCGATGTTGCGCGTCGATGGCGAAAGGGCAGTGATCGCCCCCTGCGGATGCACCGTCACCGTGCTCGCGTATTTGCCGGCGGTGGCGGGCACGGCCCAGCTCTGGCGCGTGAGATCGGGGCTGATACGTGTCCATGTATGCGCGCGATCGCTCGTCTTCCACACCGCGTTCGACGTGTAGTAGAGCACGTTCGGATCGATCGGCGACCAACTGATCGGCATCGTGCGCACGTTGCGGTTGTAGCTGGTGCCGCGCTGCGTGGCGTCGGGGCCGAGATAGGTGATCTGTCCCGTCTTCCGATTCCACAGCGACACGTTGGTGCGCATGCTCCCGAACACCTTGTCGGAATCCTTCGGATCCGGCGCGGCGATGCCGTACTCCTGAATGTCCACCGGATGCCAGTCGTGGAAGGTGATCTCGCCATCCATCGATCTGCTGTCCACACAGGCGGATCCCGAGTCCTGCTGTCCGCCGCACACACGGTACAGGAACGACGCATCGGTCGACACGTGATACATCGCGGCAGTCGACTGCGTGTACCAGTTGCTCCACGACACGCCTCGATTCGACGACACGACGGCACCCTGATCGGACACGACGAGCAGGATGTTCGGGTCGTTCGGGTTGATCCAGACCTTCTGATAGTCGTCCCCACCCGGCGAGCCGCGCACCGCGGACCACGTCACTCCGCCGTTCTCCGAGCGCCAGAAGACGATCGACGCGCTGTAGACGACGTTCTCGTTTTTCGGATCGATGGCGAGCGTGGCGAGATCGCCACCGCCGATGCGCAGCAACGGCCTGCCATCGGGGTGATTGCCGGCGCCCTCATCCTTCGCCTTCGGATCATGGATGGCGAGAAACCAGTGCTCCCCTCCATCCACCGACTTGTAGAGCCCGAGCTCTTCCGTCTCTCCGTGCGCTGATCCCTGTGAGGACGGCGCGCCGGCGACCATCGCGTACAACACCTTCGTGTTCGAAGGCGCGATTGCGAGATTCGCCTGCAGCACCGCCGGAAGGCCGCCGTCGAGCTGCTTCCAGCTGCTCCCGCCATCGGTCGACTTGAAGACGCCGCCGGATGCGCCGCCAAAGGAATTTCCCTCGACGAAGCTCTGCTGCTGCTGCCACAACGCGGCGTACACGGTCCCCGGATCGTTCGGGTCGATGCGCACGTCGTTCGCGCTCGTATACGCATCCTTGTAGAGCACCTTCTGGAACGACTTGCCGCCGTCCGTCGAGCGAAAGATTCCGCGCTCCTCGTTTGGACCGTAGGGATGCCCCAGCACCGCGACGAACAACCGGTCGGGATCCTTTGGGTCGACGTCGATC
>JAQBQC010000078.1 GCA_028287205.1 Gemmatimonadota bacterium | reverse complement strand
CGGGACAACGTAGCCCTCACCTGGATTGGTGACGGAAGCACGAAGGCGGGCGTTTTTCATGAGGGGCTGAACTTCGCGGCGGTGAGGCGCGTACCGGCGATTTTCATCATCCAGAACAACCAGGTTGCCCTTGGCACACGTCTGGCCCAGCATCATCTGGCGCCGGCGCCGGAGAGCTTCGCGAGCTGGCCGCAGGCGTACGGAATCTGGGGTGGCGTGTTCGATGGCAACAACGTGCTCGATGGCTACGCGCTCACGTCGCTGGCGGCCGAGCGTTGCCGGCGTGGCGATGGGCCCGCGCTGCTGATCGCCGAGACGTTTCGCATGGGTGGGCACGCCACGCACGACGAGCAGGAAGCGCGACGCACCTTCGATTCCGATCTCTTCGGGCTCTGGGGCCGTCGCGATCCGATCCCGATGTATGAACAGTGGCTGGTCGGGCGGGGTATCTCGCGCGAGCGGCTCGAGGCGATAGAGCAGGAGATCGAGCTCGAGGTAGGGAAGGCGGAAGAGGAAGCGCTTGCGAGTCGTGCCGAGCGCATGCCGCGCGGCGAAGACGCGTTGAATGGTGTCTATCACCAAGGGATGAAGTCATGAAGGCACTCTTTGTCATCGCGGGAGTCATCGGCATTGCGTCCGCATCGGTTGCGTGCAGCGGATCTGCGGCCGACGTACCCGTCACGCCGCCGCCGGGCGATTCCTTTCCGAGTCCGCTCACGGTCGCGCCAGGACTGCAGATCAGGTACTTCGCGAAGGTCGCGGGCGCGCGCGTGATGGCGATGGGACCGGACGGCGCGGTGTACGTGAGCGTGCCGGGCGCGAACAAGGTCGTGCGCGTGTGGGACACGAACGGCGACAACGTGGCCGACAGCTCTCGTGTCGCGGTCGACGGACTGCACGGGCCGGCGGGCATCGCCTTCCACAAGGGCTATCTCTACATCGCGAACGAGGACGGCGTCGTGCGCGCGCAGCTCGATGCGCAGGGAAAGCTCGTGGGATCGGTGGCCGCATTGAATACGCTGCCGCACGGGGGCGGGCACTCCACGCGCACGATCGTGTTCGGCGCGGACAGCGCGATGTACGTATCCGTGGGCTCGTCGTGCAATCTGTGCGTCGAGGCGGATTCGGAGCGCGCGAGCGTGGTGCGCTTCAACGAGGATGGCTCGAACGGGCGTGTGTTCTCGCGCGGACTGCGCAACGCGGTGGGGCTCGCGGTGAATCCCACGACACACAAGATGTGGGTGTCGCAGAACGAGCGTGACGACATACAGCCCGATCACCAGAATCTTCCGCCCGAGGAGATCAACATCCTGCAGGACGGCAAGGATTTCGGATGGCCGTACTGCTATTCCCACAACGGCGCGCCGGTGCCGAATCCGGAGTACAACAACGCCGGGCGCTGCGCGACGACGGTGTCGGCCGCGCTCGAGATGCAGGCACATTCAGCGCCGCTGGGGATGACGTTCCTCGATCAGGCGACGAAGCTGCCGGTTGAATACCGCAACGATCTGCTCGTCGCGTTTCATGGCTCGTGGGATCGCAGTCAGCCGACGGGTGCGAAGGTCGTTCGGGTGCACGTGTCCGGCGGCGTTCCGACGGGGATCGAGGATTTCGTGAGCGGGTGGCAGCGCCCGGATGGCTCGCGCTGGGGACGCCCCGCGGATGTCCAGGTGTACAAGGACGGTTCCGTGCTCATCTCGGACGATCAGAGCGGCTCGCTCTATCGCGTCGCACCGTAAGCACGTGACGCCCGCGTCGCGCGCGACATTCGCTGCACTGGCGCTAGCGGGGTCGCTCGCGGCGCAGCCGCTCGAGGCGCAGAGCGAGGGGATCGTCGCGCGCGCGGACACGCTGCTCATCGCGGGACGCATCTTCGCCGCGGAATCGCTCTACTACATCGCCGTACGACGCGGCCCGCGCGATCCCGTCGCCCGGCTCGCGCTCGGCCGCTATCTCGCGCAACGCGGAGCGTTGAAGGTGGGCGCGGTGCTCATGGAGGAGGCGCGCTACTTTGGCGGAGACCCGGCGCGCATCGCGCTCGAGCTCGCGCCGGTGTATCAGCGGCTCGGCGAGTACAACCACCTGGCCGCGCTTCCGGCGAGCGCAGTGCCGTACGGCGCGCGGATGCGCGCGGAATACCTGCGCGACAACCGTCCCGGCATCACGGGCCCCGATTCCGCCGCGGTCGACTACACGGTGAACGACAGCCAGCTGCTCGGGCGCGTGCGCCTGTTGATCGACACGGATACCGTGATGGCGACGATCGACGCGCGGGCCGCGGGGCTCGTGCTCGACACCTCGTGGGCGAAGCGGAAGGAGCTCCGCCGCTTCGGTTCGCGCACTGCGATCGCGCGCGATGTCGACGCCGTGACGCCCACAGTGGTGCTCGGCCCCTACACCTTCACGAATGTGCCGACGCACTTCGCCGCGCTCAAAGGTGCGGCGCGTGCCACGATCGGACTCGATCTGATCGGACAGCTCGCGCCGAGCTTCGACCCGCGCGCTGGCAAGGTGATGCTGCGCGCGAGCGGGCGCCTGCCGAGGACATTTCCGGGCCTCCGCATCGCGACCATCACCAACGATCGCGGCGTGTACGTGGTGAAGGGCGAGACGATCTTCCCGCTCGGCCATCCCGACGTGCAGCGCTACTTCAGGAATTCGCGATGGACGCTGAATCCGAAGCGGGGCGAGGTGCTCGTCGATTCGGTGGGACCGCCGAACGCGCTCTGAGCGCGTGAGCTGATCTACCGCCCGATCCGCCTCAGCTCCACGAGCAGACAGCGGTCCTGCACGACCTCGATACCGGCCCGCGCCAGTTGCTCCGCCACCGCGTCGTGGCGGATGCCCGACTGAAACCACACCGCCTTCGGGCGCTTCGCGAGAATGTCATCGACGTGCTTCGGGATGTCCTGGGGGCGACGGAAGACGTCCACGAGGTCGATGTCGCCAGGAATTTCCGCGAGCGTGCGATACGCCGGATTCCCGAACAGCTCGCGCATCTCCGGATAGTAGACCGGCACCGGGATCACATCGTAGCCCACTCGGTGCGCGTGATTCGGAACGTAGTACGCGGGCTGGCCCGACTCCGGCGCCTTCACACCGAGCACCGCGATGCGATGCGTACGCTCGAGGAGCGCGCGCAGCTCCGCCGGCGTGTCGAGCAGCCGCTCGCGCCACGCATCCGAATCCTCGGCGTAAGGCTCGCGCACCGCACTCACTCGTCGTCACTCCCGCCGTAGGCATCCACGGACATCTTGAGCTGCTGCGTGAGCTCGGCGTCGCCGCTCAACAGCGTCTCCCAGCTGATCTCACGCCCCTTGCGGCGTCCCTTGAGCGCGATCTTCACGCCCTCGGGAGACATGCTCACCGTGTACGTCTCGCGGCCGAGCTTGAGCTCGCGCTTGATGAGGCTCTCGAGCTTCGCTGTCATCGTTCCTCCGTCGAGTACGGGGCATGTCTCCGCACGTGCTTCAGGCGAAATCCATGCTCGCCGGCGCGCTCGGCGGATCGTGTGGCGCGGGGTAACGTGCCCCTGCCCGAAGAGCTAGCTTTCATGGCTGTATACAATGACCGCTGGCTCCCCAGGAGATCTCCGAATGCGAATGCTTGTGCTCGGCGCGGGCTTGCAAGGCTCGGCCTGTGCGTACGACCTGCTCCAGAATCCCAACGTCACCGAGGTTCGGCTCGCCGACCTGAACGTTTCGCACCTCCCGGAATTTCTGCACGAGTATTCGGGCAGGCGCCTGATCCCGACGCCGCTCGATGTCCGCGACCGCGATGCCGTGCTCGCGGTCATGCGCGAGAGCAAGGCGACGATGAGCGCGATTCCGTACTACTTCAACCTCGACCTCGCGCGCCTCGCGGTTCAGGCCGGCACGAACTTCTGCGACCTCGGCGGCAACACGGAGATCGTCTTCCAGCAGAAGGAGCTGGATGCGGACGCGCGGAAGGCGAAGGTCACCATCGTTCCGGATTGCGGGCTCGCACCGGGCATGGTGAACATCCTCGCGCAGTACGGCATCGAGCAGCTCGACGAAGTGACGTCCGTGAAGATTTTCGTCGGCGGGCTGCCGCAGCATCCCGAAGGTCCGCTCGGCTACCAGATCGTGTATTCGCTCGAGGGCGTGCTCGACTACTACACCACGCTTTCGTGGATCGTGCGCGACGGGAAACGAGCGCAGGTGAAGGCGCTGTCTGAGCGTGAGCCCGTTCTGTTTCCGAATCCGGTGGGCGAGCTCGAGGCGTTCCACACGGCGGGCGGGCTGTCGACGATGGCGTGGCGCTACGAGGGGAAGATCCCGTCCATGGAGTACAAGACGCTTCGCTATCCGGGGCACGCGCATATCATGGAAGCCATTCGCGAGCTCGGGCTGCTGGACCTCGCGCCGGTGGACGTGAAGGGGACGAAGGTGGTGCCCCGCGATGTCGCGGTCGCGACGATCGGGCCGCGACTCACGAAGCCCAAGGGGCGGGATCTCGTGGCGCTCCGTGTGGTGGTGGAAGGAACGAAGGGCGGTGCGGCGAAGAAGGTCGGCTGGGAGCTGCTCGACTATTACGATGAGTCGCGCGGCATCAGCGCCATGATGCGGACGACGGGCTATTCACTGTCGATCACGGGGCAGATGCAGGCCAACGGAGAGCTTCCCACGGGCGTGTACACACCCGACGAGTGCATCCCCGCCGCGAAATACATCGCGGAGCTTGCGAGGCGTGGCGTGATGATCAAGGAAATCTACCTGTGACGATCAAGACGTAACTCACAGTGCAGCGATCCTTAGCACGCCTTGGCGACCCTCTCGACACCATCGCGACGCCGGCACTGGTCATCGACCTCGATGCGATGGAGTGCAATCTCGGGGCGATGGCGGTGTTTGCGCGCTCGCACAATGTTCGCTTGCGCCCGCACGCCAAGATGCACAAGAGCGCGGCGATCGCCAAGGCACAGATCGCCGCTGGTGCGGTCGGCGTCTGCGTGCAAAAGCTCAGCGAGGCCGAGGTGCTGGCTGATGCCGGTATCGCGGACATCTTCATCAGCAACGAAGTGATCGACGCGGCGAAGCTGACGCGCGTGGCCGCACTGGCAGGGCGCATCACACTCGCGATCGCGGTCGATTCGATCCTCGGCGTGGATCGTCTCGCCGAAGCTTGCAAGGCCGTCGGCGGCGCGCCGAATGTGTTCGTCGAGATCGACGTCGGCCAAGGCCGCTGCGGCGTCTCGCCAGCGGCAGCGGGTGCGCTCGCGCACCATGTTGTCTCGCGCGGGCTGCGCTTCGCGGGGCTGCAGGCCTACCAGGGCGGGGCGCAGCATCTACGCGGCGCGGCTGAGCGCGAGGCCGCAGCGCGCAGCGTGGCGACTTTGGTGCGCGAGGCGCAGAAGAGCATCACCTCGGCCGGCATCGCGTGCCCGCTCGTGACCGGCGGGGGCACCGGCACGTTCGTCTTCGAAGCTACGAGCGGCGTCTGCGGCGAGCTGCAGGTCGGCAGTTATCTGTTCATGGATTGCGAGTACGCCGACATCGAACCGGCGGAACAAGCGCCGCGCTTCGAACACGCCCTGTTCGTCAAGTCGCAGGTGATGAGCCGCAGCGCATCGCACGTGGTGGTCGATGCCGGCCTCAAGGCATATGCGATCGACTCCGGGCTGCCGCGGGTCCGGGGGCGCGAGCTCGAGATGGTCAACTACGGCGACGAACACGGCATCCTGAAGCCGAGCGGCAGTGGCTCGGCCGCTGACCTCCCTCTGCTCGGCGAGACCGTCTGGCTGGTGCCGGGGCACTGCGACCCGACCGTCAACCTGCACGACGTTTACGTGGCGGTGCGCGGTGGGCTGGAACGGGGAGTGGTCGAGGCCCTATGGCCAGTCGACACCCGAGGCTGCCTGATTTGATGAAGGAAGCGGAACGGTAATACCATCACCGGTCCGCAACTCATCGTTCGCACCGCCCCGTGCTTCTGCTACGGGTCGTCAGGCGGTCGCGCTCAACGGTTGAACGAGGCGAGCGTCGCGCCCATCGCGTCGATGGTCGACTTCGCGTTCCAGCGGTCGACGCCGTTGTAGATGAACGCGAAGGCGAGCATTTCGCCGTTCTT
>JAQBQC010000068.1 GCA_028287205.1 Gemmatimonadota bacterium | reverse complement strand
GGCAAACCCCAGGTGGCATGACCATCAGCACAGTCGACACGATCGCCGCGCCGCACCTGTCACTCGTCATACCGGTGTACAATGGCGCGGACAGGCTTCCCGCCAGCCTGGAGGAGCTGCGCATGTTCCTGCGCGCGCAGCCGTACTCGTGGGAGCTGATTTTCGTCGACGACTGCAGCAACGCCGAGACGCGCGCGATACTCGAGCGGTTCGCGACATCGATGCCCGAGGTTCGCCTCATCAGGAACGAGGAGAATCGCGGGAAGGGCAACGCCGTGACGCGAGGTATGCGTGCGGCCGTCGGGAAGTATCGCGTGTTCACCGATGCCGACCTGGCATATCCGGCCACCGAAGTCGGAAAGATCCTCGCCGATCTGGAAGGCGGAGCGGATGTGGCGATCGCGTGCCGCGTGCTCGCCGAATCGCGCTACCTGATGAGTCCCACCTTCTTCTCCTATCTGTACACGAGACACGTGATGAGCCGAGTGTTCAACGCGATGGTGCGGTGGACGCTGATACCGCGCGTGCTGGACACGCAGGCGGGGCTCAAGGGATTCACCGCACACGCTGCGGAGATCGTCTTTCCGCGGATCACGATCCCGCGCTTCGGCTTCGACGTCGAGGCCCTGTTCATCGCGAAGAAGCACGGCCTCTCGCTCGCGCAGACCGCGGTCTTCTTCCGCTACGATGAGGAGCCGACCACCGTACGATTCGCGGAAGACGTCATCCGGATGATACGCGACCTGCTGCACATCCGGCGCAACGACTGGCGGGGCCGCTACGCCTGAGCGCCCGCGACTCATCATCAACGCCGACGATTTCGGGTTCTCGGACGGCGTGACGCGGGGCATCATCGAGGCGCACGCGGCCGGAAGCGTGACGTCGACGTCGATGATGGCCAACGGCATCGATTGGGAGAACGCCGTGCGACTCGCGCGCGCGACGCGTTCGCTCGACGTTGGCGTGCACCTGAATCTCGTGCAGGGTCGCCCGTTGCTGCGCGTTCCCTCGCTCACAAATGCCCGCACCGGCGAGCTCCACCCGCTCGGCGCGCTCGGCCGGCGTGCGATTGCGGGGCGCATCGACGCGGACGAGCTCGCGGCCGAGCTCCGCGCGCAGATCGAGCGCGTGCGCCAGGCGGGAATATCGGTTTCGCATCTCGACAGCCACCGTCATGCGCACGTGCTGCCCGGAATCTTCCCGGTGGTGTGCCGTGTCGCCATCGAGGCCGGGATTCGCGTGATTCGCATTCCGCGCGAGCCGCTGCGCGTGAACGCGCACGACGCGGGTGCCACCGCACGGAAGCTCGTGCTCGGAACGGCGCTGCGTGCGTCCCGCGCGCTGCCGCTCGACTCCGCCCTCGCGACCACGGATCACTTTCGCGGAGTCTCGCTGCAGGGCGGTACACACTTCGCGGGGCGGCTGCGGCGCGCATTCGACACGCTCGAGCCCGGGAGCACGGAGCTCATGGTGCATCCGGGGCACATCGACGAAGCACTCGCGGCGCAGGATTCCTACACGGCGCCGCGCGCCGTCGAGCTCGCGGAGCTCACCTCAGCCGGCGTTCGCGAGCGGCTCGCGCGCGGCGACATCGAGCTCGTGGGCTTCGCCGCTCTCTGATGGGCGGAAGGTGAGCAGCTCCCAGATCATCGTGATCCAGGCGAGCGTGCAGGGAATCGTCTTGAGCCGGTAGTGCACGAAGAAGTCTCTCTGCCAGCTCCTGGGCGTGATGTCCGTCGAGGAGATCGACACCACGAGAATCGTCAGCACCATCACCGTCGTGTGCCACCAGGTGCGCGGCGTGGAGACGAACCAGATCGCGATGCCGGTAACCGCGATCACGAACGAGGGCGACTCGGACTGGTGGTTGAAGATGACCATGTAGACGAGAAGCGCGCAGAGAAAGCGCAGCCGGAAGTCCGCGAATGCCCAGTTGCGCCACCGCGCGAGCGGCAGCATGAGCAGGACCGTTCCCATCAGCTGCACCGGCCAATTGGGCCAGCTCAGGCCGAAGATCAATCGCAGCTGTTGCATCACGCCGCCGTACAATCCGCCGCCGCCGCCACCGCCCACGGACAGCGCATCCGCCGCTTCGACCGCGCGCCACGACTGATACTGCGCCGCCAGCTGCGCCGGCGGCACGACGAGCAGCGGCAGCGCGAGCACCACCGCCATCGCGACGAGCATCCACAGCGCGAAGCGAAGGCGGCGTGGATAGAAGATCGCGAGCGCGAGCGCCGCGAGCGGAAAGATCTTCACCGCCGCGCCAATGGCGATCGCGAATGCCGCGCCGAGCTGCTTTCGCTGCTCGAAGGCGAGATAGGCGAGGATCACGAGCGCGGTGACGAGCGAATTGCTCTGGGAGCGCTGCATGGAGCGCAGCGCCTCGAGGTAGATGAGCGCCAGCGCGATCGCCGCCTGGCGGCTCGGCAGCAGGCGGTCGACTGCGTAGAACAGCAGCAGCGTGTTCAGCGCGTCCCAGAGCGCGAGCGAGATCGCGAAGGGGATGAGCGCGAAGGGCGCGAACAGCACGGCAAAGCTCGGGCTGTACTTGTAGAGATCCGTGTGATGCTGCGGCTGTGCCGCGTACATGTCGTGGCCGGACGCCAGATTCAGAAACGACCAGCGAAAAATCACGAAGTTGTTGTCGGGGCCTCGCTCTCCGTATGCCTTGCCGATCGCGACAATGACGATTGTCACGACGTAGAGCGCCAGCAGCCAGCTTCGCGTGGAGATGCGGTTGAGTCGCATGCGGAATTCTCGCCATCGACGCTGCGCGCGGGAAGTCCACCCGTTGACGCGCACTCCGCGAACGGCCACTCTTCCCCATGCGACGAGAACATCATCTCCCTGTGTCACGCACCGCCCGCTACTTCACCATCGGCGAGCCGCACGCGGGCATTCGGGAGCTCTGGTTCGTCTGCCACGGTTACGGGCAGCTCGCCGGCCGCTTCGTTCGGCACTTCGAGTCCATCGGCTCGCGCGACCGCCTGATCGTCGCGCCCGAGGCGCTGTCGCGCTTCTATGTCGAGGTGGCGGGCAAGTCGCACGCGGACACGCACGTCGGCGCGAGCTGGATGACGCGAGAGGACAGGCTCAGCGACATCGAGGACAACGTCGAGTATCTCGACGCGCTCCACGCGCACATCACCGCGCAGCTCGAAGGCGCGTTCCCGACCTTCACCGTGCTGGGATTCTCGCAGGGAGTCGCGACGGTCGCGCGATGGCTCGAGCGCACGAAGGTGCAGGTTGATCGCGCCCTGCTCTGGGGAAGCACCATCCCCGCGGATGTCGATCTCTCCTCCGCGCCCGCGCTGCGCGCCGCGCGCCTCACCGCGATCGCGGGCACCGCGGACGAGCACGCGACGCCCGAGATGCTCGCCGCGCAGGATGCGCGGCTCACGACGAACGGGATTGCCTACGAGCGCGTGACCTTCAACGGCAGCCACCGCATCGATCGGGACGTGCTCGGGCGACTTGCGGCCGAGGGTGTGCCGGCGCGCTAGGGTACGCGCGCCGGCTGGTGCTCGAGGATCACGTACTTCGCGTCATCCGCCGACATCTTCTTCATCCACGCCAGCAGCTCGTCGTACTTCGTGGCGGGCTGCACACCATCCGTACCCGTCAGCCGGCGCGCGATGCGCAGCTCCTGACCAACCTGCGAATACTCCGCCACGTATGTCCCGAACACGCTCGTGGCCGTGTCGCTGGGCGGAAGCTTCGCCTTCCACCCCGCTGGCAGCGTCAGCTTCATCTCTTCGATATCGGTGCGCGCACCCCAAACCTTCTCCGCCGAGATCGGATACTTCCGCGCGCCGCGTGCCTCGAGGGCCGAGATGACGTTGGGCACGGCGTAGTTCGTCAGGGGAATCGTCAGGATATCCGTTCCACCGGCATCCGACGCGGCCTTGCCGTGCCGAATCAGCACCGAAATTTTCGGCTCCGCCGCCAGATCACGACCATCGAACAGCTGCAGGCTGTCGCCCGCGGAGCCGTCGAAGATCGCGTTCGCGAGCGCCAGCGTCTCGCGCGCACGCTCCGTCGAATCCGGCTTCGTCGACTTCGACATCGAGCCACGCATCGCGTACTGCTGCGCCCCCGACGCCCGCCGCGTCCACTTGCCAGCGAAGAGCCCGTCGGGCGTCAGCGAGCCGACGAGATGCATCTCGGCCTTGTTGGCATCCGACGGATCGGACGGGAATGTGATCTCCTCGCTCGTGCCGTCCGGATGCACGACGAGCCCAAACTCGCCCTGTTCCTGCGGGGGAAGCGAGCCGTAGGGAACGATGTCCGCGGTGAGATCGACGTAGGTTCGCTTTCCATTGCGATCCACCGCCGCGATCATGTGATCGAACTGATGACCGCTCGGCATCGTGCGAATCACGCCGCCGCTACTGTTGAGCAGCACGGGATACGCGGTGACTCCCATCCGGTTCATGAGCGCGACGAAGAAGGTCGCCTTGTCCTTGCAGTCTCCGTAGCTGTTTGCGAACACCTCGGACGGTGGATGTGGCTGGAAGCCCGCAAGGCCGAGCGACAGCGAGACGTACCGATAGTCCTGCGCGACCCAGCGATGCACGGCCCGGATCGAATCATCGAGAGTCTTTGAGCCGGCAACCGTCTTGGCGAGCGCCTGCTCGATCTGCGGTGTCAGCGAATAGCGCCCCTTCGCGAGCCCTGCGTACCATCGCGCGATGTCGTTCCATTTTATCGGAGACGCGATCACGATCGACTCGCCGAAGCTCGAATCCGGAGCGAGCGGCTCGACCTCGAGCTTCGGAATGTCGGTGCGCGCCCAGGTGTAGATGCGGCGGCCGCCCACGGTCGCTTCCTTGCGCGCGAAGCTCAGGTGCCGCTCCTCGATGCGCGGCTTCATCGACTCCGGAAGATCCAGGATCATCCGTGACCGGCGCGTGAATCGGCCCGTGGTCACGCTCCACGACGTGAGGAAGTCGCCGGGGATGATCGGCTTGAGCGTTCGAACGGTGTAGCTGTAGTCGACGATCGTTCCCGGCGCGACGCCGCCCAGCGAAATGCGGTGCAGCTTCTCGTCGGAATAGACCGGCGCCTCCATCGCGACGGGAGCGAGCGACTCCTGCTCGTGCACCGGCTTCGCCGTCACGATGGATCCATCCGGACGAAGCACGCGCGCCCAATTGAGCGTGAGCTTCTCGCGGTCCGTCGAGTAGCCGAACGACTGCTCGCCCCACCGCTCGGCGGCTTCCGGCGTGAGAATCTGCACGATCTGACGATACGTCCGCGTGCCTGTACCGTCTGCCTCGAGCTTCACGATGCCATCGTCGAGCAGGTAGACGAACGGTTGATCGGTGTAGTCCGACGGCTTCACTGCGAGAGCGTAGATCGAGTCGCTCTTCACGGACGGGTCGCCGGACGGCGTCACGCGTGGCGACTGCGCGGAGGCGTTCATCGCTCCGAGCACGACCGCGAGGGAGAATGTCGTGCGCTGCATACAGAATCTCATTGAGTAGGAGTCAGGCTTTAACGGTTCGATGCCCGATCAGTGCGCCGGCAGCAGCTGGACGACAACGTAGCGTGAGCTGTCGAAATACTTCTTCGCCGCCGCCTGGAGCCCGGCCGAGTTGAGAGCGCGAACCGATTGGTCATACTTGAGGATGAGCGCCGGGTCCCAACCGTTTACATCATAGCTGGCGAGAAGGCTCAACCAGTAACGATTTTGGCGCAGACTCGTTTCACGCTCGCGCAGATCCGTCTCGCGGATCTTCTGGAGGTCCTTGTCCGACACGCCGTTAGCCTTGACGCTGTCGATCTCGGCGAACACGGCCTTCTGCAGCTCGGCGGCCCGTTCCGGGGCCGAGCCGAAGTCGATCCGGAGCGCATAGCTCTCGCGCGGGAAGTGCGTCGGGTTCGCGCTCACGCCAACTCCGTATGTGCCCCCCAGGTCCTGGCGCAGCCGCTCGCGAAGCT
>JAQBQC010000067.1 GCA_028287205.1 Gemmatimonadota bacterium | reverse complement strand
GATGTCGCCGCCGGTCGCCGAGAAGGTGATGCCCTCCGGGGGAGCGACTGCCACTGCCTGCGGGAAGTCCGAGCCTACCGGCGCCGTCGCGAACGTGACCGTCGGATCCCCGTACGTTCCTTTCGCGAGCACCGCGTTCGAGTCGGGGTTGATCACCCAGTTGCTCACCGTCGCGACGCCGGTCGCATTCGTCGCAACCGTCGAGCTCGAGCCGCCAGCAACGGTGCCTCCGCCGAAGGTCACCGTGAAGAGTACGTTCACCTTCGGCACCACTGCACCGAGCTGCGTCTTCACGAGCGTGGACGGCGGACTGGAAACCGCCGATCCCGCGGGCGCGTTTTGCGTCGTGGGCGAATTCGCAGTCATGTAGACCTTCGTATCCACGCCGCCGAACGGGCTGAACTTTTTCGTCGTGCCGGTGATACCTCCACCGGTCGCGTTGGCGTTCGTCGGCAGCATCAGGTCGGCCAGCGCAGAGCCCAGCACTTTCGTCGCGCTGCGAACGTCGCCGTTCGTCGCGAGGTCGAAAACCTTGCGTGCGCTCATCGCGCTCGGCGGTGTCACTATACCGCACAATCCGCTAATGAAGCCGCCCGACGGAAGCACCTCAATGCCCGGCGTCGGCACATCGTTCACCAGCCGCGTGACGTTGTGCGCAAGAAACACAGTCGCAGGGACAACGGGAGCATCTGGACAGATTCCGACCGAGACCTCCGATAAGAGCGCGGTTTCCGGCGTCACCTTCACTTCGGAAAATGGGCCGTACTGGTCGAGAGTCGTGATGAGCGGCGTTCCCGTTAGAGGACTGATCGTGACGACGATCGCTGGGCCGTTGAAGGAATTCGGCGGAATCTTCACACCAGCGTTGCCGTTCGGCGTCACGATATTCTGCGGCGATGTGCTCGGGAACACCACCTTGGTGACGGTTCCCCCATCACTCGGGTCGCCGGGCAGCACGAGTCCCGCAGTCGAGAGGCCCACCGTGCAATACAATCCGGTCTCGAATTGAAGCAGCAGCTGTCGCGTCGGCAGCGAAAATCCGCCGACGAGCTTCCCCGCATTGAGCCGCTGCAGGGTGAAATCCAGCAGGCGGAAGACGAGCGTGCGTGCGTCTGCCTGATGTCCCGTGTTGATGTAGAGCAGCACGGCTGCGTAGCTCGCAGCCGCCACCAGACGGTCCGCACCCTTCGGATACAATGCCACGATCATGTTCGCGGTCTGCGCCACGGTCGGACATCCAGATGGAACTATGCTTGCCGAAGGTGGCGGTTGCACCGGCTCGGTAAGGTTGCGGCTCTGATCCGAGCACGCAGTAATGAAGACTGCGCTCGCCAGAACGGCCGCGCACCCTCCCAACAATGATCGCCACATCCTTCGTTCCTCCAGAGTCAGGTAACGAGCGCCTTCACGAATTTGGTCCTGCCGTTCTACTGCTTTCCCGCTCTACTGCTTTCCCGTCGCTATCAGGCGCTCGAATCGCGGATCGTCCGCGATGCTTCGCCACCGCCAGTTGTTGTCCGAATTGAAGCCCGCCGCCGCGTTCGGATTCGCCGCGAGATAGACCGCGAGCGCTTTGATCGCCGCGCTTTTGTCGCCGAGCAGGGTCCAGACGAAGGCGCGATTGTATTCGAGATCGCGCGTGGGGTCGACCTCGGTGGGAGCGCGCGCACCAGCAAGCACGTGCTTCGCGCTGTCCGCCAATCCCGCACGCGCCAACACCGCAGCCACCGCAAGGCGCATGTTCGCCGCCGCGTACTGCCGCGAGGATTCCGGCGTCAGCTTCACGATGGAGTCCGAGAGCTTCCACGCCAGCGCGGGATCGGGCGTCATGGCCTTGGTGCCGAGCAGATCCAGCTGACACTCGACGAAGCGCGCATCCGTCGCGAAGCGCTTGTTGCCAACATCGCACCAGTGCGCCGCTTCGGTGAATTGCGCATCGTCCAGCGAGAGCGTGAACAGCCGCCACACGATGATATCAATGTTGCTCAGGTATGCATCCTGGTCGTACGCGCGGCGTGCGGCGAGCTTGGCGCCCGTCACATCATCGGTGCGCACGAGCAGTGAGCTGAGCACGCCCCATGCACCCGCCTGCGCGGGATTGATCTTCACCGCCTGCTCGAGATCCGCCTGCGCGCCATCGAGCAGCTGTTTCGCCGCCGCGGCGCCCGGCTCGAGTCCCAGCAGATACCGCCAATAGCGAAGCGTGCCGCGGAGCTCCAGTGCGTCCGCATTGTCCGGAGACAGTGACAGCGCCGTTCCCGCGTGCGCGAGCCCGATGTCGATCCAGTGCGATGCCCTGGTCTGATCGTCGCCGAAGAAGCGCGACGCACGGTACGCGAGCGTCCCGCGCATCGTCGGCACCGCGACCCACGCGGGATCCAGCGCCGAAGCCTGCACCAGCAGTGTGTCCCCACCCTGCACCTCGCGCAGCACGGCGGCGGTGTCGCTCGCGTTCATTGCAACCTGCTCTCCCCGCGCATGCTGCTCCGCCCGCTGCAGCAACGCCCATGCATCCGCGCTCGTCGTTCCCTCACGCTGCTCGCGCAGAAGCACCTCGCGCCCCAGGCGGCGGCGCAGAAATTCGGCGACGCGCGTGGCGAGCGAATCGCGGAGGGCGAGCGTGTTGCCGCGCGGCTGCTCGAAGCTCGTGCGCTCGAAGTCGGTGCCGGTGCCGTCCTTGAGCCGAACGCTCACGCGCAGCTTGTCCTTGTCCGGCTCGATCGAGCCGACGACGAGCGTGCCCACGTTGAGAGCGCGCGCGATGCTGTCCGGCGCCACGCCACCGTCGCGGTAGAGCGCCGCGCCGTTCGTCGACACGACGTCCAGGCCGGACACCGCGCTCAATCGCGAGGTGAGCGCCTCGGTCAGACCATCGGCGAGATACTTCAGCTCGTGCGTCTTGCTGTCATCGTCGAAATACATCACCGCAATGCGTCGCGGATCGAGTCCCGTGCTGGCACCCGCATTCCGGATGTGCGCACCCCGCGTGAAGTGCCACGCGCCCCAGCCCACGAGCGCGACCGGCAGCAGCACCGCTGCCGCGCGCAGAGCGAGCCGCTTGCGCCGCGCTCCTGGGGATGTCGCACGCATCGCCGATGTCGCGCTGCGCGCAGCCTCGACACGCCGCGAGTAGGTCGCGCCCTTGGGACGCTGCAGCGCCTCCGCGAATGCGCCCGCGGTCTTGAAGCGATCCGCCGGGATCTTCGCGAGCGCGTGCAGCACCGTGTCCTCGAGCTCGTCGGGCACATTCTCGCGCACGATCGCGAGCGAGGGCACGCGATCCATCGTATGGCGCGCGATGATCGACGCCGCCGTCGGACCCACGAACGGCGGCGTGCCGGCAATCATCTCGTACAACACGCATCCGAGCGCGTAGACATCGCTCCGTCCGTCGATGTCCTTCTCGCCCATCGCCTGCTCGGGGCTCATGTACGTGGGCGTGCCGAGCGTGATTCCGGTTTGCGTGAGCTTCTCCTCGCCCATCGCGCTGATCGCGTGCGCGATGCCGAAGTCCGCGACGATGGCGTG
>JAQBQC010000049.1 GCA_028287205.1 Gemmatimonadota bacterium | reverse complement strand
CTTCGTGACATCGGTGCCCGTTGGCAGCTCCTCCAGATGGGCGAGCGTGCCCTCGATGACGACGCGAAGGAATCCCTGCGCGCGGAGATTCTCCACGACCACATCGTGAGTGACGAGATTGCTGAGGCGCAGGGGGAACGCCACCGAGAAGCGCGTTCCCGCGGGCAAGGCCAACACCTCTTCGGTGACGGACTGCACCGTGTCGCGCTTCATCTCGCGCGCGCACACCGGACAGAACGTGTGGCCGATCCGCGCCCAGAGCAGCCGCAGGAAATCGTAGATCTCCGTGGCGGTGCCCACCGTCGACCGCGACGTCTTCGTCGGGTTGGACTGCTCGATCGCCACGGCCGGCGAGAGCCCGTCTATGAAGTCGACGTTCGGCTTCTCCATGCGCTCGAGAAACTGCCGCGCGTACGCCGACAGCGACTCGACGTAGCGCCGCTGCCCCTCCGCGTAGATCGTATCGAAGGCGAGCGAGGACTTTCCCGAGCCCGATGGGCCGGTCACCACCGTGTAGCTGCGGCGCGGAATCTCGAGGTCGAATCCCTTGAGGTTATGCTGCCGTGCGCCGCGCACCACGATGTGAGACTTCATCCCTAAATCTAACGGTTGCGGTGTCCGTTCGGGCTACGATCGTCGGCGCAGTCGGGCGACGAGACGCCCGAACAAGAGGAGCACGATGGCGCCGAGCGTCGCGAGCGCGATCGAGCGGGTGCTGAAGCCCGTCTCGCTCACCGCGCCCCAGCCCAGGTGTGAGCCGATCCAGCCACCGAGCAGCGCGCCGACGATGCCGAGAGCGACGGTGATGAGGCAACCCGCGGGATCGCGGCCCGGGAGGAGAAACTTCGAGAGCGAGCCCGCGATGAGACCGAGGACGATCCAATGAAGCCAGAGTGGCATGATGGAACGTAATGAGGTCCGCAACGCTCACGCTTGCCGCGACATAGGGCCGCGCGTAGTTTCGTGCACTGCGAATTTGCCAGCGCTCGGTTTGGTGCCATAGCTGATCCTGCCACGCTCGTCGCGTCTCTCGCCCGCATTTCTATCTCAATGCCCTATATACAGTTGGATGGTCAGCAATATCCGCTGATCGCGGGCGAGAATACGATAGGGGGAAACGAGGGGGCACGCGTTCGATTGGCGGGGACGGAAAGCGATGGTGCTCTCGCGACACTCGACGTGGGTGCGGACGGCTCGACCGTCGTGCGCCGCGTCGACGGAACGGTGAAGGTGAACGGCGTGTCACTCGGCGCCGAACCAGCTCCCTTGCTTCATGGCGACAGGATCGACGTCGCCGGCAGGGAGCTTTTTTTTGGCGATGACCGCCGCGGCGGAAACACGCAGTTCGTGCAGCCCGTACGTCTTCCTGAGAGCGCTTCGCATGTTGCGGCGGCGGCGAAGCCGACGGCGGCGACGGGTGGACGCGTGATCTCGTTGATGGATGGTCGCGAGTACGTCGTTCCGGCTGCTGGCGTGGTATTCGGCCGCGATCCGTCGTGCGATATCGTCGTCGGCTCGACGGAGGTTTCGCGCAAGCACGCCTCGCTGACACCCTCTCCCGAGGGCTACCTTCTTCGGGATACGAGCACGAACGGAGTCCTGGTGAACGGCGAGCCTGCGAGCTCTCCGTCGCTGTTGGGCAGGGGTGATGTGCTCACGATTGGCGACGAACAGTTCCGCTTCTATGCCGACAGCGCACCGCCGCCGCGCGCGCCGCTGGCGACGCTCGAAGTCATGAGCTCGGGGTTGTCGAAGGGAACGATCATGGAGGTGCACTCTCCGCTGGCGCATGTGGGGCGGGGCGCGCACAATGACATCGTCGTTTCCGACGAGAGCGTGTCGGACTCGCACGCGAAGCTGCAGCGGCGTGAGGATGGCTGGTACGTGGTGGAAATGGGGTCGACGAACGGCACGTACGTGGGGGGGCGACGAATCGAAGGCGAGGCACCATTGATTGGCGCCCCGGACGTGCGCTTTGGTGGCGTCAAGTTCATCTTTCGTGTGCCGGAAGGAGCGACGGTGGGGAACGCCAGTCAAACGCGTGCGATTGCGGCGTTCAAGGTCGATGCTCGCAAGTCCACTGCGGGAGCAAAAACTCCCGTGGTGTCACAGCCGGGGCAGCGCACGGCGCCGAAGGGTGCGGGCGCGGCGCCGGCTAAGCAGTCGTCGCGCTGGATTCCGTTGCTCGTGTGGTGCGGAGTGCTGATTCTGGTCGCGGCCGGCGTATTCATTCTGATTACAGGTCACTAGTGCAGCTCGAGGTCGGTCAGGGAACGCACACGGGGATGGTCCGCTCCGGGAACGAGGACAGCTTTTTCGCTGACCCTCCGGCAGGACTGTTCGTCGTCGCCGATGGCATGGGCGGGCATGCGGCGGGCGAGATCGCGAGCGACATGGCGGTGCGCATCGTATCGGACGAGCTGCGGGTGGTGCGCGACATCACGACCGACGACGTGAGCACGAAGGTCTCGGATGCGCTGAAGCGCGCGAACCAGGAGATCTACGAGCGCACGCTCACGGAAGTCGACAAGCAGGGAATGGGCACGACCGCATCGATCCTCATCGTCGGCCAGGACCGGTATCTCATCGGACAGGTCGGCGATTCGCGCATCTATCTTCTGCGCGACGGGAAGCTGACGCAGCTCACGAAGGATCACTCCTACGTGCAGGAGCAGGTCGACGCGGGATTTCTCACACCGGAGCAGGCGCGCTACCATCCCTACAGCAACGTGATCACGCGGTGCGTGGGTGCGGGCTCGGATGTGGAGCCCGACACGTATACGGGTGAGCTGAAGCGCGGCGACACGTTTTTGGTTGCGAGCGATGGGTTGACGGGGATGGTGGATGATCGTCGGCTGCACCACCTGCTCTCCTCGCGCGCGACGGCGCAGCGCGTGGTCGAGGCGCTCATCTCGGAGGCGAACGGGCGCGGTGGGCTCGACAACATCACCGCGATCGTCGTGCGCATCGTCGCGACGGATGCGGACAGGGCCGCGACGAAAGCGGGAGTCGCTGCGGCGTCGAAGTGAGTTTGTGAGCGACGAGACGGTGGGCTCGCTCGCCGAGCTGTACCTGGGAAATCTGCTGTACGCGCTGGAGCTGGCGGCGTTGAGCCTCGAGCAGCAGGAGAAGCCGACGGACGCGGCGTTTTATCGGGGGATCGCGAGGAAGTTGGCGGAGGCGCGGGGGAGGGAGGTTGGAGGGGCGAGGGGTTGAGCATGGAGATCTCCGACCAACAGATCGCACACATGCTGGAGCTCCTGTCCCGCGATGTCGCGTGTACGAAGGCCGCGCGTTATAGGGATGCGACGCCGAGCACCGCCCAGGAAGTGCGCGACTGGTACGATGGACTCTCGTTCGAGAACATCGAGTCTCTCACGGAGAAAGTCGTTGGCGACGTGCAACAGGGCTTGATGGACACGTACGTAGACACGACCTGGCCAGCATGTCCGCGACATTCGAATCATCCGCTGTGGTTTCGCGACGACTCGTGGTATTGCGAGCGCGATGGCGTGGCGCTGGCACAACTCGGCGGGCTTCCGGAAATACTACCTCCGCTCCCGCCTGAACCGTCGCACGTGCCAGGGCCATTCGTGCGGAGGCCGAGGAAGGGCTCGGCGTCCTCCTAATGGCCGGAACGTCTCCGTCGATCGGTGGAGAGATAGTGCCATCCGCGGCCGCAAATTCGGAGTTCCTCGCGCGATCGGATCATACTTTTCTCTTGCAGCGTGCTTCCCGTGCGCATGCTGTAGTCAGGTGCTGTCCCGCAACTCGTTGCGATGTCCTTGCACCTCGTAACGAAGCTCCACCATGCCGCTCTTGTAGGCTTTGACCTCCGCGAGATGGAGGGCGACGTCTTTGTCGAGCTTCTCGAAGAATGCAATCCCATCACCAATCAAGATCGGCAGAATCGAATAGCGAACTTCGTCGGCCAGGTCGCGACGTAGGCATTCGGCAGAAACGACACCGCCTCCAACAAACCAGATGGTACGGAACGTGGGCCGTAGGTGCCCATTCACGAACTGCGCGAGATCGCCTGAGTAGAACTCGACTGTATCCCGGGTCCGTGGAAGATCGCGAGTCGTGAGGACGAAGGTGGGTTTGTCCCCGTACGACCACCCCAACCCCTGGGCTTCGAAACGAAGGGCGGTCTCATAGGTTCGCGATCCCATCACGTAGCAGTCGATCGTCTTGAGGAATGCCTCGACGAATCCTGGGTCCATGGTGTCCCCGCCTGCGAATTCGTCTGACGTTTCGAGCCAGTCGACGCGCCCATCCCTTCGAGCGATGAAGCCGTCGAGGCTCGCCGCCATGTGGATCGTTACGCAAGAATCAGGATTTGCCATCGTTTCGTCCCCACGTCGAGTGCGATGGCATGCAACAGTGCCCGGGGCGGCCTCCGCTTGAGTCCACCTGCCCACCTGTTGACTCGCAGGCGCTACGCGCTACGGGCTCCCCAATAAGGCTCAAGACAAGTGGTTAAGAGTCATTTGATCTTTCATCCCAGCAACAGCTCCACCACCAACTCCCTCGGCACCTTCGTCCCCTCAGTCGCGAACACGCGCATCACACGCGTCGATTCATACAGCTCCTGCGCCAGCAGCGGCAGGTTGATCGCCGCGGGCCATCCGCTCCCGCCCAATCGCCGCACCTCGCCGCCGCGCATGCGCACGGGGAGATCGAGCCCGAGCATTCGCGGCTTCTCGGGATAGTCGAGCAGCACATCCCCCGGCGCGACGCCGAGCTCGCGAGCGAGTGCATCCTCCGCTTCGATGACGCGCGAGCGCTCGCCCGCGATCCAGTCACCCTGTCCCGCCGTGAGCTCGGCGGCCGAGCACTCGAAGGCACGCTTGAGCAGGCGGCGATTGCGGAGCCCGTGCAGCAAGGCCGAGGGCGCTCGCTCCTCGAGCCGGTGCAGCAGCCCCTCGTCCGTGAAGCCCGCGAGCTCGCGCTCCTCGATCGCGCCGGTGCGCATCGCATCCTCGACGAGGCGCTTGTACATCGCGGTGGCGCTCCGCACGGCGTGGTGCCAGTAGACGTTGCGGTACATCTGATACTTCGCGAAGAGCAGCGACTCGAGCGCCGCGAGCCCCTTCTCGACGATTCCCACCGCCGGCGCGCCCGTCGTCGGATCCTCCACGATCGTGAGCGAGTGGAGCAGCCGGTCGACGTCGATCTCGCCGTACGGCACGCCGCACATGAGCGCGTCGCGCTTCAGGTACTCGATCTTGTCGAGATCCAGCGATCCGGAGATCAGCCCCTGCAGCGGGCTCTCGCTTTCGCCCGTGATGATCGCGTGCGCGCGCATCGCGGCGTTCGCGCCGATAGTGCTCGAGAGCACCGAGGCGATCTCGCCGCCGATGATGAGCGTGCGCGCCACCGCCTCATGATGCAGCGCCCCGATCTCCTCGAGCGCATGCGAGAACGGATAGTGCCCCACGTCGTGCAACAGCGCCGCGGCGCGCACGATCGCGCACTCGTCGGCGGGCAGGCGCCCGAGCTCACCGCGCTCGCGGAGCAGCGCGAGCGTGCGCCCGGCGAGATGGTACGTGCCAAGCGCGTGCTCGAAGCGCGAGTGCGTCGCGCCCGGGTAGACGAGAAAGGCGAGGCCGAGCTGACGAACGTAGCGCAGCCGCTGAAAGACAGCCGTGTCGACGAGCCGCATGGCATCCGCGTCGAGCGGAATGTTGTTCCAGAGCGGATCGCGAACGATCGTCA
>JAQBQC010000039.1 GCA_028287205.1 Gemmatimonadota bacterium | reverse complement strand
TATCGAGAAAGCCTTCCAGGTCTTCTTTCGTCACCATGCCGCACCTGTCGGGAAAACAGATCGTGGAATTGCGATCGTCGCGCGTATCTGAATGACACTACGGGGCGATGCACGCAGAGGTTTCCGCACGACGCAACGAGCCATGAAAAAAGAAGATAGCGCGGATGTGGAGCAGGCGACAGCGCGCCTAGCGGGGCGCCGTTCGGATCTGCACGAGTCGCTCCTTCGCGAGCCGTCGCCCCGTAGGCGTCGCCGCCAGTCCGCCGCCGGCCGTCTCGCGGTAGCGCACGTCCATGTTGCGCCCGATCTCGCCCATGACATCGATCACCTCGTCCACGGGAATCGCGAACACGATACCCGACAACGCCATCTCGATGCCGGCAAGCGCGAGCGCGGCGCCCGTGGCGTTCCGGAACACGCACGGCAGCTCGACGAGCCCGCCCAGCGGATCGCAGACGAGGCCGAGCGTGCCCTGCATGGTGAGGGACACGGCGTGCCCCACCTGCGACGGCGTGCCACCGAGCATCTCGGTCGCTGCCCCCGCGGCCATCCCCGCGGCCGCGCCGGTCTCCGCCTGGCACCCGCCCTCCGCGCCCGAGAGCGACGCGCGCTCGGCCACCACCGCGCCGATGAGCCCCGCGGTCGCGAGCGCATCGATGACTTTCTCGTCGGGGATTTTTCGATCGCGCGCGAGTCCCGTGAGCACCGCCGGGAGCACTCCCGCGCCACCGGCCGTGGGCGCGGCGACGATCACGCCCATCGCGGCATTCACCTCCTGCACCGCCAGCGCGCGCGCGAGCACGTCGCTGAACAGCGTGCCGGACATCGGTCCCGCCTGCGACTTCGCAACGAGCAGCGCGTCGCCGCCGACGAGCCCCGACGCGGAGCGGAGATCGCCCTCGAGCCCGCGCTCCACCGCGCTGCGCATCACATCGAGCGCGCGCTTGAGCGCCGCGCGAATGTCCTCGACCGTGCGTCCCTGATCCTTCGACTCGAGCGCCAGCGCCGTCGCAGCGAGCGAGCGTCCGCTCGCTTCGGCATCGCGAATCGCATCGGCGAGCGATTTGTACACGCCTTAGCCCCCGACCTTGTCGAGCGCGCGCACCCAGTGCACCCAGTCGAGATCGGCGATCGCCTCGCGCGCGTCATCGCCCGGCGGCTCGTCGCACTCGATCACCATGAATGCGTCGCCGCCGCGCTCTTTTCGCGTGAGGCGCATCGTGGCCAGATTCACCTGCTTCTCCGCGAGAATCCCCGCGATACGTGCCACGGAGCCCGGCTGGTCGGCGGCGACGAGCACGATGGTCGGCAGACTGCCGGTGAGCTCCACGGGATAGCCATCGATCTCGGTGAGGCGAATGCGCCCCGCGCCGAGCGACGAGCCGATCACCGTCGCGGTCTGTCCCGCGCGCTCGACGGTGAGGCGCACGGTGTTCGGGTGCGCGTCGTCGGAGAGCGTCGTCTTCTCGAAGCGGAAGTCGAGCCCCTCGCGCTCCATGATGTCGAGGGCGTCCCGCAGCCGCTCATCGTCCGGGCGAAAGCCGAGCAGGCCGCCGGCGAGCGCCTTGTCCGTGCCGTGCCCCTCGCCCGTGCGCGCGAAGGAGCCGTGCAGCTCGAGGCGCGCCCGCTCCGGGGTTCCGCCCACGAGCCCGCGCACGAGGAGGCCGATGCGGCACGCGCCCGCCGTGTGCGATGACGATGGGCCGACCATCACCGGTCCGATGATGTCGAGCAATGAGACCATCTAGCCGGCCTTCTGTCTCGACGGACGCGCGAGCAGCGGACGCAGATAGTGCCCGGTGTGCGAGCCCGCTATCTCCGCCACATCCTCGGGCGTGCCCTGCGCGACGATGTTGCCGCCGCGCGCGCCGCCCTCCGGACCGAGATCGATGATCCAGTCCGCGGTCTTGATCACGTCGAGGTTGTGCTCGATGACGAGAACCGTATTCCCCTTGTCCACCAGCCGGTGGAGCACTTCGAGCAGGAGCCGCACGTCCTCGAAGTGCAGGCCGGTGGTGGGCTCGTCGAGAATGTAGAAGGTGCGTCCCGTGTCGCGCTTCGAGAGCTCGGTCGCGAGCTTCACGCGCTGCGCTTCGCCGCCCGAGAGCGTGGTCGCGCTCTGGCCAAGGTGCACGTAGCCGAGCCCGACATCAAGCAGCGTCTCGAGCTTCTGCCGAATACGCGGCTGATTCTCGAAGAACGCGCACGCGTCCTCGACGGTCATGTCGAGCACGTCCGCGATGCTCGCACCGCGGAAGCGCACCTCGAGCGTCTCGCGATTGTAGCGCTTCCCCTTGCACACCTCGCACGGCACGTACACGTCCGGGAGGAAGTGCATCTCGATCTTCACGAGCCCGTCGCCCTGGCACGCCTCACAGCGTCCGCCCTTCACGTTGAACGAGAATCGCCCCGGTCCGTAGCCGCGGATCTTCGCGTCCGGCAGCTCGGCGAAGAGCTCGCGGATCGGCGTGAACAGCCCCGTGTACGTGGCCGGATTCGAGCGCGGCGTGCGACCGATGGGGCTCTGGTCGATGTCGATGACCTTGTCGATGTGCTCGAGCCCCGTGATGCGCTCATGCTCGCCCGGGATCACGCGCGCGCGATAGAAATGCCGCGCGAGGTGGTTGTGGAGAATGTCCTCGATCAGCGTCGACTTTCCCGAGCCCGAAACGCCCGTGACCGCGACGAACAGGCCGAGTGGTATCTCAACGCTGAGATTCTTCAGATTGTGCGCACGGGCGCCTTCTACGCCCAGCGCAAAGCCCTTTCGCGGCTCCCGTCGGTGCGACGGGATCGCGATCTTCATCTCACCACTGAGATACTTTCCCGTAAGCGACGCGGGATTCCGGATCACCTCGTCCACGGACCCCTCGGCGACGATCAGGCCGCCGTGCTTCCCGGCGCCCGGACCCATGTCGATCACGTAGTCGGCCTCGCGCATCGTCTCTTCATCATGCTCGACAACGATCACGGTGTTGCCGA
>JAQBQC010000006.1 GCA_028287205.1 Gemmatimonadota bacterium | reverse complement strand
AGCTCGAGGCCAAAGCGATCCGCGGCGCGCCGGCTTCCCGCCGCTGCCCGCGACGGATCGCCTGCCTGCATCACCGCGCGCGCCGCTCCCGCAGTATCCCACGAAGGAACCGGCGTGATGTGCTTGTGTCTCTCGAGAAAATGCGCGCACTGCGCGAGCATGAGCGGATGGCTGTGCAGCTGCGTGAGCTCGGCGAGCGTGGCGCCCGGAATTCCGAGCACGCACAGCCGAATCGGCACCACGGTTTCCGCCGCGATCAGCAGGCCGTCGTGCATCGCGAGCAGATCGTACGCGCTGTCGACACCGCCATTGAGCGTACTCTCGATCGGCAGCAGTCCGTAGTCGACCGATCCGTCTTCTGCGGCGTCCATCACATCGGCGAAGGTGCGCATGGGCACGGGCTCCGCCTCTGCGCCCCAGAGCTGCACGATCGCCTCTTCGCTGAACGCACCAGCCTCGCCCTGGAACGCGACGCGCAGCGGCGAGAGCGTCGCCTGGAGCATCGGCTGGATCTCGGTTGCCTCGAGACCGCGCGCGATCATGTCGAGCTGCCCGTCCAGGAGCTCGCCGGGCGGCGGCAGATTATCCGGATCGATCGGTGAATCTTTTCTCTTCAAGTGAGATGCACCTCGACTCACTGTCCCTTGCCGAGCGCCGATGCGGCCGAGCCCACGAGCGCCGCTTCGGCGTTCACGACCGCGGCGACGCGTGTGATCGCTTCGTCGACATCGCCGTACTTCTTCTGCTCGATCGCCTCGCGAACCGCGGGTACCGTCTTCACACCGTATCCCGTGTAGAATCCCGGCGCGTACAACAGATGCTGAAACCACGGCCGCATCGGAAGTCCGCGCTGGTCCGTGAGCACGTGCTCGCTGTGCGCGAGGATCGCATTCACGTTCGCGAGCGACGCGTTTGCGCGCGCCGCATCGCCGCTGCCGAGCGCATTGTCGTACGCCTTGCCGTAGGCCGCAGCGGCGCGCATGAGTGAGTCCGCCGCGTTCTCGAGCGCCGCGAAGGAGATGTGCGGCGGAATCGCGAGCGGCGCCGGTGCGACGGTCGGGCTGCGCGGATCGTTGGTCGCTGTGAACGAGCCCTCCTCGAGCCGGAGGTTTCGTTCGTGCGCCTCGTCGGCCGCACTGGTCGCGAGCTTCTGGAGCTCTCCGATGTACGTGTGAATCGTCTCGGCGAGATTCGTGTAGTCGTACGGCAGCACTTCGGCATCGGCCAGGCGCATCACGGCCGTGCCGACGGTCTGCGCAAGCGCGCGGCCGTACACGAATGACGTGTCGCTGAAGTGCGTGTACCAGTAGAAGTCATCGTAGATCGAGTGATAGATCCCGGCATCGTCCTCGCCGCCGAATCCGAGGTTGAGCGAGGGAACGCCCAGGTGCTGCAGGAACGGCGTGAAGTCGGAGCCGGAGCCGAGCGCGCCGATGCGGAGATCGGCGCGGTCGCGCGCGTCCTTGCGCTCATCTGCGCTGCCGTTCTGGATGACGTACGCCTGCACGCGCTTCCACACAGGGAGATGTGTTTCCGGATCGTCGACGTCGCGCGCGACGCCGTTGATGAACTTCTCGAGCACGTGCGATCCTTCCATGCTCAGATAGCCGCGGTCGTTCGTGTCGCTGTTGAGATAGGCGATGCCCTTGGTGCGCAGCTCATCCGCGTGCGTCTCAGCCCATTCGGTGGATCCCAGCAGGCCCGGCTCTTCGCCATCCCACACCGCGTAGATGATCGTGCGCTTCGGATGCCAGCCCTGCTTGAGCAGCGTGCCGAGCGCACGCGCCTCCTCCAGCTCGGGAACGAGGCCCGAGATCGGATCCTCGGCGCCGTTCACCCACGCGTCGTGATGATTGCCGCGAATCACCCACTGATCGGGCTCGGTAGATCCCGGTATCGTCGCGATGATGTCGTAGAGCGGCTTCTGCGTCCACGTCGACTTGACCTTGAGGTGCACCTTCGCCGGACCGGCGCCGAAGCGATACGTGATGGGGAGCGATCCGCGCCACGCAGCCGGCACGAGCGGACCGCCGAGCGCGTCGAGCAACGGCTGCGCGTCGCCGTACGAGATCGGAAGCACGGGTATCTTCGTGATCGTCTTGGCCTCCGAGATCGGCAGACGCTTCGCATCCTTCGTCGCGCCGACCCCGGGCGTGAGCGGATCGCCGGGATACATCGGCATGTCCGCGACGCTGCCGCGCTGCACGCCATCGCGCGGGCGCATCGGCCCGTTCGGGAATACGCTGCCCCCCGCATAGCCATCATCGCGCGGATCGGAGTAGATCAGGCAGCCCACGGCCCCGTGCTCGGCCGCGACCTTCGGCTTGATGCCGCGCCACGAGCCGCCGTAGCGCGCGATCACGATCGCGCCCTTCACCGAGATATTGTGGCGCGCGAGCTCTTCGTAATCCGCGGGAACGCCGTAGTTGACGTAGACGAGCGGCGCCGTGACGTCGCCATCGATCGAGTACGCGTTGTACGTGGGCAGCGCCTCGGCCCTCTGATTCGATGTCGGATCCTGTGGGAGCGCCGGCTCCTGCAGCTTGGCGACGAAGTGCGTGGGCGACACGAGCTCCACGGCGCGATCGATCGGCGTGGGGAAGAGAACGCTGAACGTCTCGATGTGCGCATCGAGTCCGTAGCTCTTGAATTGCGCGAGGATCCACTCCGCATTGTCCTTGTCATACGGCGAGCCCACATGGTGCGGACGGGCCGAGAGCCGCTGCATCGCCGCGCGCATGTTCGCGGGCTGCGGGATCGCATTGAACTTTTGTTCCCATTCGCGCTCGGTTCTGCTCGAGCTGTCGGAGAAGCCGAGCAGCGTGGGCTGCGCGGGTGGAGTCGCGGCGACGAGGAGAGCGGCGGCGGCGAGGCCGAACACGATGCGGACGACAGGCACGTGCATGAAGAAGCGAATCCTGTGTGTAGGGAGTCTGTCGAAAATGAACTGGGGCGTGGCCGGGCGCCACCCTGACGACGTTCAGATCGCTGACTTCCAGAGCGCCGCTGCTGCGGCCACGGCGGACTCCAGTGCCTCGAGCGTCGGGACCGTGCCCTGTGCGATGCGGGCATTGCCGCCGCCGCGACCTCCGTGCTCGGCGAGCACCTTCTTGAGCGCGGCGCCGGCGTCCACGGCGGCGGGGCCGGAGTCGGAGCTCGCAACGACGATCGTGGGCGGCGCGGCGAGCGAGCCGACGAAGAGGACATCGCCGAGCGCGAGAACCGCCTGGGCCAGCGATCGGAGCTCTTCTATGGAACCGGTGCTGCCGGTGCCGCCGGCCGCACCGGTGGAACCCGGTGCACCGCGCACCACGATTCGGCGGCGTCCGCTCGCCTCCGGAGTGGCGGCGTCGAAGAGCTCGCGCGCGCGATAGGTGTCCAGTGCGGTGGTGGCCTCGCGACGCGCGGACTGCGCGGCGCGAAGCTCCTCGCCCTGCGCCTTCGTCTTGGCGATGAGCTCCCCCGGCGCGACTCCCATCGAGAGCGCGAGCGCCGAGAGGATCTCGTGATCGGCGTGCGCTGTGCGCACGGCGCGCAGCCCGCACACGAACTCCACACGCGTCGTCTTGCGCACGCGCTCCGTGCGCCGAAGGAGCACCGATCCGATCTCCGCTGTGGAGCGGACGTGCGTTCCGCCGCACGCGCTTCGAT
>JAQBQC010000296.1 GCA_028287205.1 Gemmatimonadota bacterium | reverse complement strand
CGCTCACCGGAACGGGCTGGAGCTTGAACGTGGCGAGCAGCAGCTCGCTCCGCACGCGCGAGTCGCGCGGCGCGGCTGCTGGGGCGAGCGCGGCGACTAGCGCCGAGCGCGCAGGCTCGCCGATCTGGCCAAGCGCCCACGCCGCGTTGTGTGCGACGGAGGGCGGAGCGCTCACCGCATGCGCGAGTGCGGCGACGCCCGCGGTGTCCGCCAGGAGGCCGAGCGCGTACGCGGCGTTGGCAGCGACGGCGGTGTCGGGATCGGTGAGCAGCGCGCGCAGGGTTGGCGCGAGCGCGGTGCCGTGCACCTGCCCCACCGCGAGCGCGGCCGCGGCACGCTCGGGGCGCGATCCCGAGCGCAGCATTCCCTGAACGAGCGCTGTGTCGACGCGGCGCGCATCGGCCATTGCGAGGAGCTGACCGTAGCGCGCGACGTTTACGGAGGACGAGCCAACGCGAGCGCTCGTGCTGGCGCCCGCGCACGCCGCGAGCGCGGACAGGAGCGCGAGTCGCGCGACGAGCCCGAGCGCGGCGCTAGTCCGCATCGCGCGGACCATCGCCGGAGAGCGCACGGCGTACGTCGGCGGGGAGCACAGCCACGCGATTCGACGGGTCGAGCGAGATGAGCGTGGTGCTGGCGGTCGCGAGGCGCTGCGAGCTGTCGGCATTCAGGATGGTGTAGTCGAAGACCATGGTCCGGGATGTGACGCGGGTGAGTCGTGTCTCCACGCGAATGCGGTCGTCGTAACGGGCCGCTGCAATGTACCGTACGGACGCCTCGGACACGGCGAGTCGGACGCCTCGTTCCTCGAGCTCGCGATAGGTGGCGCCGAGCGTGCGAATCAGATCGGTGCGCGCGATCTCGCACCAGATCAGATAGTTCGCGTGATAGACGACGCCCATCTGATCGGTTTCCGCGTAGCGCACGCGCAGCTCGGTCACGGATTCCGGGATCGCAGTCATCGCGCGCGGTGACGCAGCGGTTTGCGCGACGGTTTGTAATGCGCGCACGCGCCGACTAGAATGTGCGCATGCTTCCGGCTCCGTGCCTGCTGATGTCCGACGCGCACCTCGGCGCTGCGCCCTCCGAGCGGGAGCGCGATGTCGCGGCGTTTCTCGAGTACGCGCGGCGCACCGCCGGCTCCGTCGTGATCAACGGCGACCTGTTCGACTTCTGGTTCGAATGGCGCACGGTCATGCCGCGCGGGCACGTGCGTGTGCTCGGCGCGCTCGCCGCACTCGCGGACGCAGGCACGCCGCTCGTCATGATCGCGGGCAATCACGACGCGTGGGGTGGCGACGTGCTCGCCACCGAGATCGGCGCGCAGGTGGTGCACGGGGACTGGAACGGCACGCTCGGCGGCTGGCGCGCGCACATCTCGCACGGTGACGGACTGCGCACGCGAGAGGACAGACGATACCGCGCGTTCAAGCGCGTGATGCGGCACCCGCTCGCGATCCGCGCGTTCGGCGCGCTGCACCCGGACTTCGCGACGCGCATCGCGAGCGGCACATCCAGCCACAGCCGGTCGCGCGGCGCGTCGGACGGCGGCGCGGGGCTGCGCGCCGTGGCGCACGACTATCTCGCCGCGCACCGCGAGACGGAGCTCGTCGTCTTCGGTCACTCGCACGTGGCCACACTCGAGCGTGCTCCAGGCGGCGGCGTGTACGCGAATCCCGGCGCGTGGGTGAATCGCCCCGCGTATCTCGTCATCGCACCAGAGCGGATCGAGATGCGCGCATGGACCGGTTCATCCGAGGGTGACCTTCTCGACGCGGTCGATCGCCGAACCGAGGAAGCGCTGGCCGACGCGTAGGAAGTGATCCGGATCGTCCGACGCGACGAAGCGATGCGCCGGCGCTCCGGTGGAATTCTCCGCGCACAGATTGCGCTGGATGAGCGTGCGGCGCGTTTCTGCCGCGGTCTCGGCCGCGCTGTCGATGAGCTGGACACCAGGCATCGCGATCTTCGCGAGGAGCGGCGCGAGCAGCGGGTAGTGCGTGCATCCGAGGACGATCGTGTCCACCTGCGCTTCCGCGAGCGGCTCGAGGTACTCGCGCGCGATGAGGCGTGTCGCGTCACGATCGATCCACCCTTCCTCCACGAGAGGCACGAAGAGTGGACACGCGCGCGCGACCACCATCGCGCGCGGCTCGATCGCGTGAATCGCGCGCTCGTAGGCGCCCGATGCGATCGTGCCCGCCGTGCCGATCACCCCGACGACGTTCGATGTCGTGGTGCGCATGGCCGCGCGCGCGCCAGGCTCGACCACGCCGATCACCGGCACCGTCAGGTACTCGCGGAGCATCGGGAGCGCGTGTGCGGTAGCGGTGTTGCAGGCGACGACGATCGCCTTCACGCCTTCGCCGACGAGCCAATCGGAGATCTCGCGGCTGTAGCGCTGCACCGTTTCGGGGCTCTTGGGCCCGTACGGCACGCGCGCGGTGTCGCCGAAGTAGATGATGCGCTCGTGTGGAAGCTGACGCTCGATTTCCCGCACGACCGTGAGGCCGCCGATTCCCGAATCGAAGACGCCGACAGGCGCGGAGCTTTCGCTCACCAGGGTATCGTGGCCGATACTCCGGCGCTGCGCATCTCCTGCCCGCCGTGCACCTGCACACGCACGTCCCACAGATGCGCCGAGACGAACGCGTCGGCGGCAGAGAAGAGATGGTTGAAGAAGATGAGTGCAGCCCAGTCTTCCACCTGCAGCCTGCGCAGGCGCACGCGCCCCGCGAGCTGGGCCGGCGGTGGTCCGACGGTGTCGTTGGCGAACGTGCTGTCGCGCGCGGCGCGCTGTGCCACCGCCAGCTCCTTCTTCGCAAAAAGGAGCATCGCGATCGACCCCGCCTCGAGCGCGAAATACGTGGCGCCGGCCGTACCGCGATCGAGCGACGCCTGTCCCCATCCGGGCACGAGAAGCGAGCGGAAGAGCGCCGTCTTGGGACGAATGGGCGGGCCGGCGAGAAGCACCGAGTCGCGACGATCGCTGATCGAATCCGCGGCCGTGCGCAGCCGCTCCGGAGCAGCCGCCGCACGCGCGCTGTCGGATTGTGGCGAGATGCCTATGCGCGCGCTGTCTACCTGCTGCGCGCGCGCACTGCACGCGGCACCGGATGCGAGCGAGAGCGCGCATGCCAGCGCCGCAAGCAGCGCGAGACGACGCGCCGTAATCACGCGGGGAGCAGCGCGATGAGATCGATCTCGATCAGGCCGCCGCGCGGGAGTGCCGCCACCTGCACCGTCGAGCGCGCCGGACGCGCACTGCCCAGGTGCTTGCCGTAGATCTCGTTCACCACGGGAAACTCGGCGAGGTCCACGAGATAGACGGTGCTCTTCACCACATCGGCCCACGTCGCCCCGGCCTTGTCGAGCACCGCGCGGAGATTCGCCATCACGCGCGACGTCTGCTCGACGATACCTCCTTCGACGATCTTTCCGGTGGTGGGATCGAGCGCAATCTGCCCCGCGGTGAAGAGAAAGCCGC
>JAQBQC010000522.1 GCA_028287205.1 Gemmatimonadota bacterium | reverse complement strand
GCATCAACACGCCGGGTTTGATTCGTTGAGGATCGGTGATCCAGGCCATGAGATTGCCGTCGGTGTTCGCGAGCGTTCCCGCCGCGATCGTCCGGCGCGATCCGATGTGCGTGAGATCGGGTCCGGTCAGCGCGCCCGCGCTCGTGCCGCCGATCGCGTGACACATCGCGCACGTCGTTCCCATGAACACGGTCTTGCCGTGCGCCGCAGTGGAGTCGGTGGGCTCGGCGCCGGGCGACTGCTGCGCCTTGATCCACGCGTCGTACTTGTCCTGCGGCTCCGCGATCACGAGCATGCCCATCTTCGCGTGCTCCAATCCACAGAACTCCGCGCACTGTCCGCGATAGACGCCCGCCGTATCAGCCCTGAGCCAGAGTGAGCGCGTGTACCCGGGAAGCAGGTCCTTCTTCCCCGCGAGACTCGGCACCCAGATGCTGTGGATCACGTCTCGCGCGGTCAGCTCCATCACCACCGCCTTGCCGACCGGGATGTGCAGCTCGTTCGCGGTGATGACCGTCTTCTGCGGCGTGGAATCGGGGTACCACACCTCCCACCAGTATTGATGCCCCACGACTTTGATGGGAACCGCCTGCGTCGCCGGCGGCATCGTGAGCGCCTGCCCAACCTGGAAGTCGCGCACGAGCACGATGAACAGCGTCACGACTGTCGCAGCGACCGCAACGCCGATCGCGCGGGTGAAGCGGCGATCCTGCGCCTCGTCGGCGCCGAGCCGCGCGAGCTCATCTCGCGGCCCGCGCGCCCGCGTGGGGCGGCGCGATGCTCCCACCAGCATCACGCTCACCACGAGCACCCACACCACCGCGCCGATCGGCAGCATCATCCACCAGAGCCCCGCGATGCGTCCGGAGTGCGGGCCCGCCACATCGAGCGCGTTCTGCGCATTGTGCAGCCCGCACGCGGTGCATGCGAGCACCCCGGCCCCCGCCGCAATTCCTCGCGCGACGCGTCTCATGGATGTGTGCTCGTGTCTGCAGTCGCTGCCGGATCCGGCTTCGCCTGCACGGGTTTCTGCGTCGTCGTCTGCGACTCGGCCGGACGCACCTCCATCTCGTCAGAGCGATTGGGCCGCGCCGCCTTGCTTCCCTGGCCGCTCATCGTTTGGACGTACGCAACGAGCTCCCAGATCTGCTCCGGCGTGATTCTGTCGCGAAACGATGGCATTCCGTTGGGCCGTCCATTCGCGATGGTGGCGTAGATGTTCACGGGCTCGACGCCGTAGATCCACGCGGAATCCATGAGTGCGGGCCCCATCCCGCCGCCGCCGTGCGCATGACACCCCACACAGTTGAACGCCGCATACAGCCGCTTCCCATCGTTGAGCGCGTACGCGTTGTTCTCGTAGGGACCCATGCGCGCCGCGGACTCGCGCGCGGCGGCGGGACGCGGCGCGGCCGTCGTCTCCGCCATCGCCGCCTCGGGCAGCGAGTCGTGAAAGCGCCGCTTCTCTCGCCCGCACGCCGCGAGCGCAGCGCACGCCGCCAGCGCGATCGCGCCCATTCGCGCGCGCTCAGCGAATCGCGAAGACATAGAGCGTCCCTCCCTTCGTCGTCACCGTCGGCAAGTCGTGCATCACGTTCACGAAGCCGAGTGCGGCGGTGGAGTCGAGTGGATCGAGATTGCCGGCGACGATCGCTCCCGACCATCCGCCCACGCCGGACAGCACCGCGATGTATTCCTTGCCATCGGGCCCGCGATACGCGATCGGCTGCCCGATGATTCCCGAGCTCGTTTTGTATTTCCAGAGCAGCGCGCCGGTGCGCGCATCCACCGCCTTGAGCCAGCCCTCCATCGTGCCGTAGAACATCACGTCCCCCGCCGTCACGAGCGCGCCGCTCCACACGGGGAATGGCTCGGCGATCCGCCAGATCGGCTTCCCTGCGACCGGATCCCACGCAGTCACGAAGCCGCGGTTCCCTCCGATCCCCGGCTTCATGCGCACGTTCATGCCCACGTACGGCGTGCCGGCGATGTAGCTCGCCGATGTCGACTCCTCATCCATGCAGATGTTCTGGTGCGGCACGTACACGAGCCCCGTGCGCGGCGAGAAGGCGGAGGGCTGCCAGTCCTTTCCGCCGGGCGCCCCCGGGCAGACATCGCGGACCACGCGCCCCATCTTCGGCTCCTTCGCCTCGTTCAGCACGAGCTCTCCCGTTGCCACGTTCACGCTGTCGCTCGACGTGATGTGCACGTACGGCTTCGCGTACAGCACCTCGCCCGTTGCGCGATCCATCGCGTACATGTAGCCGTTGCGATCCGGGTGCAGCAAAATCCCCCGACGCGATCCGTGCCAGGGGATGTCCAGAAGCAGGCTTTCATTTACGCCGTCGTAGTCGTGCAGATCGTGCGGATTCATCTGGTACGCCCAGATCGCTTCGCCGGTATCGGGACGACGTGCGAACAACGTCGACGTCCACTTGTTGTCGCCGGGCCGCTGCTCCGGATTCCACGGTCCCGGGTTCGACGTTCCGTAGAACACGAGATCGAGCGTGGGATCGTAGGAGATCCACCCCCACATCCCGCCACCGCCTATTTGCCACGTGGTGCCGGGCCACGACTGAACGCCCAGGTTCGTGCCGCGATCCTTCGAGTAGAAGGGCTTGAACGAGCTCCCGATCAACACATCGCTGTCCGGTCCCGTGCTCCA
>JAQBQC010000507.1 GCA_028287205.1 Gemmatimonadota bacterium | reverse complement strand
CAGCGCGCGGGCGACCATCGCCCGCAGCTCTCGGATCTCCGCGAGTCCGGCGCCATCGAGCAGGACGCCGACCTCGTGATGTTCATCTATCGCCAGGAGATCTACGACGGCCCGACGGACAAGGACGGCAACTCGCTCGAGGGGCGCGCCGAGGTGATCATCGGCAAGCAGCGCAACGGACCAGTCGGTCTCGTGAATCTCTTCTTTCACAAGGCGTATACGCGGTTCGAGAACTACACGGCGCCGCGCCAGCAGTGACCGCGATGTCCATCGTCCACGCGCGCGCACGCGCCGTGCGCATCGTCGCAGCATGAAGAGCAAAGCGCGCACGGCCTACCGCTGCACCGAGTGCGGCGCCGAGCATCCGAAATGGTCGGGGCGCTGCGACACGTGCGGCGAGTGGAACACGCTCGTCGAGGAGATCGTCGCCGCGCGTCCCGCCACTGCCGCCGGTCGCGCGCGCGCCGCCGGCCCCACTCTCGCGAGCGCCGGCAACGTCGCCACCGCCACGCGGCTCGGCGATCTCCGCGCATCCGACACGCCGCGCTGGAACACGGGCATCAACGAGTTCGACTTCGTGCTCGGCGGCGGCATCGTGCCGGGCTCGATGGTGCTCATTGGCGGGGAGCCGGGAATCGGGAAGTCGACGCTCCTGCTGCAGGTCGCGGCGCGACTCGCGCAGCATGGACATCGCGCGCTCTACATCTCAGGCGAGGAGTCGCCGCTGCAGGTGAAGCTGCGTGCGGATCGTCTCGCGGAATCATCGGAGAACGTCGAGCTGATCGCAGAGACAGAGCTCGAGACGATACTCGCGACCGGGTCAGCAATGCGCCCGCAGGCGATGTTCGTCGATTCGATTCAGACGATCTTCACGAACGAGCTCGAAGGTGCGCCGGGGAACGTCGGACAGGTGCGCGAGTGCGCCGCGCGGTTGATGCGCTTCGCGAAGGAGTCGGGCACGGCGGTGTTCGTCGTCGGACACGTCACGAAGGGCGGCGGCATCGCGGGACCCAAGACACTCGAGCACATCGTCGACACGGTGCTCTACTTCGAAGGCGAGGGATTCCTCGATCAGCGCGTGCTGCGTGCGACGAAGAATCGCTTCGGCGGCGTCGACGAGATCGGCGTGTTCCGCATGACCGCGGGCGGGCTCATTCCCGTCGCCAATCCATCCGAGCTCTTTCTCGGCGACCGGCATGCGAGCGCGTCCGGCACGGCAGTGACCGCGCTCATGGAAGGGACGCGACCGCTGCTCGTCGAGGTGCAGGGACTCGCCGCCAAGGCCGGCTTCGGCACGCCGCAGCGCGTCGCGACGGGGTACGACGGCCGGCGTCTCGCGCTGCTCCTCGCGGTGCTCGACAAGCGCGCGGGACTTTCATTCGCGCAGCTCGATGTGTTCGTCAACGTCGTGGGCGGGCTCAAGGTGCAGGAGCCCGCGGGCGACCTGGCCATCGCCGCGGCGCTCGCATCGAGCGTGTACGATCGCGCGCTGCCCGCGAACGCCATCCTGCTCGGCGAGGTCGGTCTCGCCGGCGAGGTTCGCCCCGTGTCGCAGGCCGAACGACGATTGGCAGAGGCGGAGAAGATGGGAATGGGCGTCGCGTATCTGGCCGAGCGCAGCATCCCGCGGCGCGTGCCGACGGGCATCAAGTGCGTCGGCGTGCAGAGCGTGCGCGAGCTGCTCGAGGGAATCTTCGCGTGAGCAACGCACTGCGCGACGTGGGCGTCGTGATCGTCGCGGCCGGATCGAGCACGCGCACGGAAGGCGGGGAGCTCAAGCAGTTTCGCTGGGTGGCGGGGAAGCCCATGCTCCTGCACAGCGTGCAGCGATTCATGGAGCGCGCCGATGTGGCGATGGTCGTGTGTGTGCTGCCGAAGTCGCATGCGGGCGATCCGCCGCCGTGGCTCTTCCAGTGCGACATCGAGCGGCTGCTCGTGTCCGTTGGCGGCCGCGAGCGCGGCGAGTCCGTGCTCAATGGCCTCGAGGATCTCCCGCCGGAAGTGCGCATCGTGCTCGTGCACGACGCGGCGCGCCCGATGGTCGACTCCGACACGATCGAGCGTGTGGTGTCGAAGGCGCGCGAAGGCGTGGGCGCGGTGCCGGCGCTTCCGGCGACGGACACGATCAAGGAGGTCGACGAGCGCGGCATCATCGTGCGCACTCCCGATCGCGCGCGGCTCTTCCATGCCCAGACTCCGCAGGGTTTCCCTCGTGCGATGATCGAGGAGGCCTACCTGCGCGCGAAGGCCGATCGCGTGCGCGCCACCGACGACGCCGCGCTCTGCGAGCGCATCGGCGCGCGCGTCGAGATCGTCGAAGGGAGCGCCACTGGAATGAAGGTCACCACCGACGAGGACTTCGCGCGCGTCGATGCGCTCGTGAAATTGGCTCGATGAGCGTCGAACCATTCATCGTCCCCTTCTGGTCGCCCGCCGAGGTTGCCGCGTCGATCAACGGCACGGTCGCGCATCTCGCCGCGCGCAAAGTGCTCGCGTATCCGACGGAGACCGTGTACGGCTTCGGCGGCGCCACGGACCACGATTCCGTCGAGGCGCTCGTGCGCATGAAGGGCCGCCCGGCGGGGAAGCCCTTTCTCATCCTCGTTGCGTCGAGCGAGATGGTGACGCGCCTCGATCTGCGCCTCACGGGCTACGCGGCACGCCTGGCAGCGCGCCACTGGCCCGGGCCCCTCACCCTGGTCCTGGGCGGAGGCGAGCGTCGCCTGCCGGAGCGGCTGCGAGGCCCCGAGGGGGGCGTCGCCGTGCGCTGGACGTCGCACCCGAATCTCACGCGCCTGCTCAACGCCTATGGCGAGCCCCTCACGTCCACAAGCGCAAATCGTCCCGGCGTGCCGCCCGCCATGACGGCCGCCGAGATCGAGCAACAGTGGGGCGCGCAGATCGGGCGGGGAATGCTTCGGGTGCTCGATGGCGGGCGATTGATCCCGTCACCCCCCTCGACGGTAGTAGATTGTATGGGTGCGCGGGCGCGGGTGATTCGCCCCGGCGCCATTTCCTCCGCGACATTGCGGGAAAGCGTGCCAGACCTCATTGGAGATCTGTGAGTCCCATGCGTGTGCTCTTCGTCTGCACGGGAAATACCTGTCGAAGCGTGATGGCTGAGTATCTGGCGCGCCGCATCGCCGCCGAACGCAATCTCACGCTCGAAGTCGGAAGCGCCGGCACCGCCGCGTGGGATGGCGCGCCGGCGTCGGATGGCGCGCTGCTCGTATGCCTCGAGCACGACGTCGACCTCTCGCCGCACCGCGCGCGATTGCTCACGCGCGAGTTGCTCGAGAGCTATGAGCTCGTGCTCGCGATGGGTCCGCATCACCTCGAGCGCGTGGAGGCGATCGGTGGAAAGGGACGCACCTTTCTGCTCACGTCCTACGGCTCGCGCGGCTCCACGGACAGGCCCATCGGCGACCCCTTCGGTGGCGATCTCGGTCTCTATCGCGAGACCTTCGACGAGCTCGATCGCGAGATCCGGCGCGCCTTCGACCGTCTTGCCGCGGAACGAGCACCGGGCGTCTCGTGATCGCGGGTCCGAGCCGCCTCGTCCTGCTCGGCAATCCCGTCAGTCATTCGCTCTCCCCCGTGTTCCAGAATGCGGCGCTCAGGACCGCCGGCATTCCGCTCACGTACGAAGCCATTGAGGTCGCCGCACCCGATCTCGGTCACGTGCTCACCCTGCTCGCCGAAGACAACGCCGCAGGGAACATCACGATCCCGCACAAGGAGGCTGCAGCTGCGCTGTGCGCGCGCATGTCTCCGCTCGCCGAACGCGTGGGCGCGGTGAACACGTTCTGGATCGAGCGCGACGGCGCGATTGTCGGCGACAACACGGACGTCGGCGGCTTCGAGATGCTCGTGAAGAGCACGATGGACGGGCTTCCGCGCGGCCGCATCGCTCTGCTCGGCGCCGGCGGCGCGGCGGCCGCTGCGCTTGCCGCCATCGAGCAGTGGCCGGGATGCGAGGTCACGCTCTACAATCGCAGCCAGACTCGGCTCGCGCGCCTCGCATCGCGCTTTCCCGTCGTGACGCGCACATCGTTGACCACCGAAGACGCGGTGCAGGGCGCCGTGCTCGTAGTGAACGCGAGCGCCTCGGGGCTCGAAGACGATGCGTTCCCGGTACCCATCGAGGCGTTGCCGTATAACGCCGCGGTGGTCGATCTGGTGTACCGGCGCGGCGAGACGCCGTGGGTGCGCGCGGCGCTCGCGTGCGGGCATCGTGCGGGCGACGGGCTGCCGATGCTCATCGAGCAGGGCGCGCTCTCCTTTGAAAAGTGGTTCGCGCGTCCGGCACCGCGCGCGGTGATGTGGGACGCTGTGACGATGCCGTCCGATGTCTGAGCTCGTCTCCGCGCGCGCACCCATGCGCGCCTCCGCGCTCGCGATGCTGCACGGAATCGCGGATCTGCTGCTCCCGCGAAGCTGTGCCGTGTGCGAGCGGGCCATGGACTCGGGAGAGACGGCGCTGGTGTGCGGGCGGTGCTGGGCGCGCGCGCACGAGCTGCCGCACCCCCGATGCGATCGCTGCGGGCATCCGCAAACGCGGCCGAGCTGCGGCTGGTGCGAGCAGCTGCCGCCGTTCGTGCGGGCGGCGCGATCGGCGTACTGGATTCCGGGAGGAACGGCCGGCGCAATCGTGCACGCGCTCAAGTA
>JAQBQC010000496.1 GCA_028287205.1 Gemmatimonadota bacterium | reverse complement strand
TCGCGGAAGATGGCCTCGATCTCTTCCATTACGATGGTGACGGGATGCTTGGCACCGCGCCACTGGCGGCGCGCGGGCATCGAGAGATCGACGACGGCAGGCGCCGCGGCGGATGCGGAGAGCTCGGTGCGTCGGTTCGCGATGGCCTCCTCGAGCTCCTGCTTTACTGCATTGAAGAGCGCACCGAACGCCGGACGATCCGCGGCTGACAGCTGCGTGATGTGCGCCTTGTAATCGTTCAAGCCACCGCGTGCCCGTCCAAGCGCAGCGATTCGCGTGTGCTCTACCTCGTCGATGCTCTCGGCTTTCGCGAGCTCATCAAGGTTCGCTCGGCGAAGCTCTGCCAAACCTGTACGCAGTTGATCAAGCGAAATGGACATCGTGTTGTAGAGCTCAACCTGGTGTTGTGAGTTGAACTTCGTGGTCGTTCCAGCCGGCGATTACCACGCCACGTTTGTTCTTATCCGTTTTTGTCCGTTCACTCCGTTCAATTCGTTTCATCAACTTGTTAGTGCCTGCATGGCGCAATCGCGAACCACTCTCGCGGCTGCCGCGAGGAAGGTAATAACAGTATGAGATACAGACACGAACGGAGTGAACGGACAAAAACGGAAACTGCAGAGACTCGAGTGGGGCGACCAGTCTATAGCTCACGATACTCGAGAGGAAATAAAACACGGCAGCGCGATGCGTCGCGCTGCCGTCTTAACTGCTTCAAGGTCTAAAGCTTCTCCTCACCGCACGCGAGAGGTTCAGTCGAGCCTCAACCTTGTTCAGGCAGCGGTGAGAGCGGCGCGCGCCTTCTCCGCCAGCATCGTGAACGCTGCGGGATCGCGCACCGCGAGGTCCGCGAGAATCTTGCGATCGACTTCGACGCCGGCCTTCTTGAGCCCATTCATGAAAACGCTGTAGCTCATGTCGTGCTGATGCGCTGCCGCGTTGATGCGCACGATCCACAGGCGACGGAACTCGCGCTTCTTGTTCTTGCGATCGCGATAGGCGTAGACCCAGCCGCGCTCGACGTTCTCCTTCGCGGCCTTCCAGAGCTTCGAGCGGGCGCCGAACGCACCGCGCGCCGCCTTCATGATCTGCTTCTTACGCTTCAGTCGAACGACGTTGCTTTTTACGCGTGGCATGTGATGGTCTCCTTACGCTTGCAGCAGGCGCTTCATGCGCTTCTGGTCACCCTTGGTAGCGATGACGCTGGGACGACGAAGATTGCGCTTCCGCTTGGACGATTTCTTGGTCAGGATGTGGCTCTTGAAGGCCTTGAAGCGCTTGACCTTGCCACTCGCTGTCAACTTGAAGCGCTTCGCAGCGCCCTTGTGCGTTTTCATCTTCGGCATTGAAATCCCTTTCGGTATGGCAGCCTACTTCGGCGCCAGGATCATTGTCATGTTTTTCCCTTCCAGCTTCGCATCCGCCTCGATCTTCCCGATGTCGGAGAGATCTGCCGACACGCGGTCGAGCACATCCTTGCCCAGCTCCGGATGAGCGACCTGACGGCCGCGAAACATCATCGTCACCTTCACCTTGTTCCCTTCTTCCAGGAATCGCCGTGCGTGCCGCGTCTTCGTATCGAAGTCGTGATCGTCGATTCCCGGACGGTACTTCACCTCTTTGAGGTGAATGACATGCTGCTTCTTCTTCGCCACCCGCGCCATCTTCGCCTGCTCGAACTTGAACTTGCCGTAGTCCATGATTCGGACGACCGGCGGCCGAGCGAGCGGTGCGACTTCCACCAAATCCAACCCTTGTGCCTCTGCCTGAGCGAGCGCGGTGTCCAACTCGAGTATGCCGAGCTGGCTGCCGTCTGGCGCGATCACACGCAGTGGACTAATGCGAATCTGGCGGTTCACGCGGACGCGCTTGGTGCTATCCTGAATGGGCGATATCTCCGACAAGGACAAAAAAAATCGCGGACACCACTCCGGAGTCCGCGACGCGCGAAGAGCACCCGCATGCGGGCGCCCATCGAACACTGAGACTCCTGCAGCACACCAGGCGCGTGAGCGCGAGGGCCGGAGGGTGAGAGCGAAGGTCTCGCTCTACTTACTTGATTGTCACTACACAATTTACGGGAATAGACCTATAAGTCAACCTCCCGCCCTCCCCGACGCTCAGGGAGCCAGCGCGTACGCCTTCCCGTCGTGCTGCAGCCGCCCCCACGCATGCGTCGCGTCATGCTCGAAGAGCAGGAGCCACTCCTCCTTCAGCGCCCGGGCCAGCGTCCGCCGCTTCGTCTCGAGCGTCACCAGCGGCTCGACGTCGTAGCCCATGATCCAGGGCAGTGGCAGGTGCGCGGCCGTCGGCACCAGATCGCCGAGGAAAAAGGCGCGCTCCCCCTTCGACTCCAGCAGAATCCCCTGATGGAAGGGAACGTGACCCGGGGTGGGCAGCACGCTGATCCCCGGCACGATCTCCCGCTCGCCCTCGACCAGATCGAACAGCCCGGCTTCCGCGACCGGCGCGAAGTTGTGCGGCAGATAGCTCGCCGCCGTCCGCTCGTTGGTGTGCGACGCGTACTCGAGCTCTCCGCGCTGCACCACGTAGCGCGCGTTCGGGAACGTCGGACGCACGACACCCGCCTCATCGCGATACGTGTTGCCGCCGCCGTGATCGAAGTGCAGATGCGAGTCGATCACGATCGAGATGTCCTCGGGCGCACGGCCGAGCGTTGCGAGCGCATCCTCGAGTGCCGTGCGGCCGTTCGCGCCCTCGTTCTCGATGCCGTAGATGCCGAGAAAGCGCGCGTTCTCCTTGTTCCCCGCTCCGCAGTCGATGAGCACGAGTCCATCATCGTGCTCGACGAGAATGCAGCGCATGCCGAGCGGGATGCGGTTGCGCTCATCGGCCGGAATGCGGCGCTCCCAGAGCGGCTTGGGCACCACGCCGAACATCGCGCCGCCATCGAGCTTCTGTCCGCCGGCCTGCAGCGCGTGGATTCTGAGACCGCCCACCGTACGGGACTCGACCAGCGGCTGCGGTGCGCTCACGCCGTGGTGTCCTTGTCGACGGGGCGCGGCATCGCCAACTGTCCGCGCGTGCGCGGGCCCTTCGCCATGCTCTCGCCGAGCAGGCGCTGGAGATCATCCCAGCATCGGCAGTCGCGGTCGCGCGCCTCGTCGAGCAGCCGAAGCAGCACGTGCGCCGTCGCGACGGCGTCGCCCGCCGCGCGATGCCGCGCGAGGATCTCGACGCCGTAGTAGTTGGCGACGCTGTCCAGGCGGCGGCTCCGCAGCTGCGGGAGCACGCGCCGCGCGAGACGCACCGTGCACAGTCGCCGCCCCGAGAGCCGTTGCCCGCTCGCGCGCTGCACCTCGGACGAAACGAAGCGCCAATCGAAGTCCACGTTGTGCGCGACGAAGACGTGTCCCGACAGCACGCGCACCAGGTCGTCGCAGATGTCGCGGAAGCGCGGCGCGTCCTTCACCATCTCCCAGTTGATCTGCGTGAGATTCGTGATCATGGGCGGGATCGAGCGCTCGGGATTCACGAGCGTCTCGAAGCGCTCCGCGACCACGCCATCGCGCACCACGATGGCCGCGATCTCGGTGATGCGGTCGCCGCTCCACGGGCTCGTTCCCGTGGTCTCGACATCGACGACGACGTACGAGAGTGACGCGAGCTCGTCGCGCTCGAAGGTCGCGTCGTACGTGGCCGGCGACTCGAGGACCATGGACGACGCGGCAATCGCTGTGGATCCACCTGCGGATTGCGGCTCGGGCGCGAGCGACCATCGACCATCGTGCGCACGCACGAACTCGGGGCGCGCGGCGAACAGCGCGAGCGCCATCTGTTCGGCGACGACGATCGGCGCGCCGGGCATCTGACACACGTGCTCGATCAGTGCCTTCGCATCTGACGGCCCTGCTCGCAGAAACTCCACCGCGCGCTCCGACAGCCGCGTCTCCGCGGGCCGCGCGGCGATTCCGTGCGAGCTCAATCCCACGGATCCTCGCGATGCACGGGGAGCGTCATGCACCGCGGCCCGCCGCCCGCGCGCACGAGCTCGGAGCCCTCGAAGGTGATGACCGCACGCTCGCCGTCCTTCACGCGCTCGTCGCCGGTGAGGAAATCGGCCGACGAGACCACGCGGAAGCCGGCCTTCCCCATCTCGGCGATCGTTGCCTCGTTGCGCGAATACGAGAGGATGACACCCGGCCGCATCGCGACGAAGTTGCAACCGCTCGCCCACTGCTCGCGCTCCTGCACCGAGCGTCGCGTGCCGCCGCAGAACACCGGCGTCATCGGCAGTCCCACGTGCTCGAGTGCGGCGAACACGTTCGGCATCTCCTGCATCTGATCGTTCCCCTTCTTGCGAAAGAGTATCGGCAGCCGTTCGGGACCGAGGAAGTGCGGCGGATACACCGCGCACAGATCGCGATCGAGCTGCGTGAAGATCATGTCGAGATGGATCGCCGTGTTCTCCTTCGGCATCACGACCACGATGACGTTCGTGATGGGCGTCTCCTCGAACAGACGGCCAGTGAGATAGTCGATCGCCGCGGGACTGGAGCGCTCGCTGAAGCCGATGATCACGGTATCGTGACGCAGCGGATGGACATCGCCGCCTTCCAGCGTGTAGTTGTGCCTCCGCTCGGCCGCGCCATCGTAGAGGATGCCCTTGTTCGCGAGCAGCGGGTGATGGAGGAAGAGCAGCTTCATGATCAGCTCCTCCGACCAGCGCACCGAGTAGCGCATGGAGCCGATCATCACGTGATCGCCCACGACCATCGCGGTATCGCGCGTGAAGAACAGATTCGGAAGCGGTGGCAGCAGATACCCGCCCTCGTTCAGCGACCGCGCGAGCGGCCCGGGCTCTTCTTCCTCGCCCTCGATAAGCATGTCCACGAGCTCTTCGGGGCTGCGCACCTCGATCTTGGTCGCGAGCGGGCCGGAGGGGACGATGTCGAGCGTCTCGCGCACGAGAAGGTCGCGCGCCTCGGGGATCGAGACGACATCGGCCAGGAGATCGCGCACGGAGAGCACCGTCGTGAAGCGCTCGAGAATCGCGACCAGCCTGCGATGCTCCTTCTGGGCGTTCTCGAGATCGATGATGTCGTCGTACAGGAAGTCTTCGCGGGTGTCGGGCGTCACCGCGAGAAGCTCGGGACCGGGCAGGTGGACGAGCACCGAGCGCAGCCGGCCGATCTCTGAACAAACGTGTACTGGCATGAGTGTACACAACTTAACCGCGAAAGCGCGGGGTGAGCCAGCGCTCAACTGGACTGTGGGAATACGCTGTCCTATCTTGTGAACGAATTCACAAGCCCCCAATGCCCTTGAAGCGGATCGCCGATTCAACCGTTCGACGCCTTTCGCTCTACCTGCGGTTTCTCGAGGAATTCGAGAATGCGGGGCTCACGACCGTATCCAGTGAAGAGCTGGCAGCGCGAGGCGGCACGACCTCAGCGCAGGTGCGAAAGGACCTCTCCTTTTTCGGCTCATTCGGAAAACGAGGGCTGGGCTACCAGGTGGGCGAGCTCACGCAGCGCATGCGTCGCATTCTCGGGCTCGAGCGCGATTGGCGCGTCGTCATCATCGGCGTCGGGAAGATCGGCGCGGCACTCGCCCAGTACGAGGGATTTCGTCAGCGAGGCTTTCGCGTGGTGGGACTGTACGACTCCGACTCGGCGAAGATCGGCCGCGAGATGTACGACCTCTACGTGCGCTCGGTGGACGCGCTCGCCGACGACAATCGCGAGCAGCCAGTCGACATCGCGGTGATCGCAGTGCCCGCACCCGCTGCGCAGCGGGTGGTCGATCAGGTGGTTGCCGCGGGAATCACGGGAATCATGAGCTTCGCCCCGATTCAGCTGCACGTGCCGTCGGACGTCACGCTGAATACCGTGAACATGGCGATGGAGCTCGAGCGACTGTCCTACGCACTGTCGAATCGCGAGTAGCGCTCAGCTCCACAGTGCGAGCGCGCGTCCCAGCGCGTAGAACTGCGCAGCGCTGAGCGTTTCGGGTCGTGCATCGGGATCGATGCCGCTCGCCGCGAGCGCACGCTCCGCATCCTCGGCGCTCCGTTCCGCAACCGTGCGCACCACGCGGCGCATCTGCTTGCGCCGCAGCGCGAACGCCGCCTGGACGAACGTTCGGAAGCGCTCCTCCTCCCCTGCCGCGACCACCGGCTCCGCGCGCGGCGTCACGCGCACGACCGCGCTGTCCACGCGAGGTGGCGGATTGAACGCGCCGGCCGGAATGCGAAACAGCATCTCCACATCGGCAACCGCCTGCACGTTCACCGACAGCGCGCCGTAGTCGTCGGCGCCGGGCTCCGCGGCCATTCGCGCCGCCACCTCTCGCTGCACGAGCAGCACCGATCGCAGCGCGCGCGGCTGGCGCAGCGCCTGAAAGAGAATGGGCGT
>JAQBQC010000284.1 GCA_028287205.1 Gemmatimonadota bacterium | reverse complement strand
CGCTTGCGTGCCAGAGTAATCGAACTCGGCCCCCTGCCCGATCACGATCGGGCCGGAGCCAATGAGCAGGATCTTCTGTATGTCAGTGCGACGCGGCACGGATGAGCTCTTCGAGAATGGAATCGAGCGAGTGACGCGGAGCCCAGGCGGTTGCCGCGCGCAGCTTGGCGGCGCTGCCGACGAGCGCCGGAACATCCGCCGGGCGAACGAGCGCGGGGTCCGTCTGCAATTTCGCGTCTACGCCGGCGAGGGCAAGGATGCGCTGCGCGAGCGAGGCCATGTCGGTGCCGACGCCGCTCGCGATGTTGTACGCCTCGCCGGCCACACCGCGCTCCGCAAGCGCCACGTAGGCGCGCGCGACGTCTTCCACGTGCGAGAAGTCGCGAACGGTGTCGGTGTTTCCCATCACCAGCGATTTCGTCGTTCCGCGCAGCGCGACCGCGCGACGGACGAGCGCGGGAATGACGAAGTTCGGCGACTGGCCCGGCCCCGTGTGATTGAACGGGCGCACGGAGATCACACGCACGCCGCCCGTGCGATGCGCCTCGAGCGCGAGCACCTCCTGCGCGGCCTTCGAGGCCGCGTAGACGCCCATGGGGCGCTGCGCGGCTTCTTCGGTGAGCGGCAGCTCCGCGGCGTCGTGGCGGCCATACTGCTCGCCGCTGCCGATCACCACGACAACGGGGTCCAGAGTTCCCGCCGCGCGCCGCGTGCGCACTTCGCCGAGCATGCGCGACGCGACGATCACGTTGACCTCGAGCGTGCCCGCCGGGTCGGCGTTCGCGGAGGGTACGTGGGCGATGCCCGCGAGATGAAAGATCGCGTCCGGCATTGCGGCGTCGAGCGCGTCGCGCGCCGCTGTCGGTGCGCGCAGATCACCTTCCCACCAGTGCACCGCGTCGCCCGACTCGGTGTCGAGCGCGCCGGGGGGCAGCGCGTCATCGAGCCGCGTGCCCCACACGTCCCATCCGGAATGCAGCAGCTCACGACACAACCATTGGCCGGCGAAGCCGGCCGCGCCGGTCACCAGCGCGCGCACGTCAGCCCCGTACCCGGTGTCGCGTGAGGTCGGCTTCGACCATCATTTCGATGAGCTGCTGAAAGGAAACCTTCGGCTCCCATCCCATGATCGTCTTCGCCTTCGAGGGATCCGCCACGAGCAGGTCGACCTCGGCCGGGCGCATGAAGCGCGGATCCTGTACGACGTAGTCGCGATAGTCGAGACCGACCACGCCGAACGCCGTCTCGCAGAGATGCTGCACGGTCCACGTGTGTCCCGTGCCGATCACGAAGTCCTGCGGCTCATCGAGCTGCAGCATGCGCCACATCGCCTCGACGTAGTCCCCGGCGAAGCCCCAATCGCGCCGCGCGTCCAGCGTGCCGAGCCGCACTTCGGTCGCGAGCCCGAGCTTGATGCGCGCCACCGCGTCGGTGACCTTGCGGGTCACGAACTCGAGACCGCGACGCGGACTCTCGTGATTGAAGAGAATGCCGGACACCGCGTACAGCCCGTAGCTCTCGCGGTAGTTCACGGTGATCCAGTGCCCGTAGACCTTCGCGACACCGTAGGGGCTGCGCGGATAGAACGGCGTCGTCTCCGTCTGCGGCGTCTCGACGACACGGCCGAACATCTCGCTCGAGCTGGCCTGATAGAAGCGCGCTTTCGGCGCGGCCTTCCGGAACGCCTCGAGCGCGCGCGTCACACCCATCGCGGTGAACTCGCCCGTGAGCACCGGCTGCGTCCACGACGTCTGCACGAAGCTCTGCGCCGCGAGATTGTAGATCTCGTCGGGCGCGCACGCGGCGATCGCATCCACCAGCGAGTGCTGGTCGAGCAGATCTGCGGAGAGGAGCTCGACGCGGTCGACGAGGTGCGCGATGCGCTCGTACGGCGTGGTGGAGCTGCGCCGGACGACGCCGTACACCTTGTAGCCCTTCTCGAGGAGGAGCTCCGCGAGGTAGGACCCGTCCTGTCCGGTGATTCCGGTGATGAGTGCCGTCTTCATCGTGAAACGCTCGCGGACATGAAAACAGGGAGCCCGCCGAAGCGCTCCCTGTCCTCAATGCTGAAAGGGCGGAAGATCATGCGACCCGCGTCCCCCGGGGAGCACGCTGGATCTTGCCCGCACTGAGACAGCGCGTGCAGACCTTGATCTTCGTGATCTTGTCGTCGATCAGAATGCGCGCGACCTGGAGATTCGGCTTCCAGACGCGGCGCACCTTGTTGTTCGCGTGCGAGACGTTGTTCCCGAAGGACACGCCCTTCTTGCACACGTAGCACTCTTTACCCGACATCGCTCAACCCTCGATCAGCTCGATACGCGCCATCTCGGCTCCGTCACCCTTGCGGTGACCGACCTTGAGAATGCGCGTATAGCCGCCATTGCGCGTCGCGAACTTGACGCCGACTTCCTGAAAGAGCTTGTCGGCGGTTTCGCGCTGCTGGATGTGACGACCCGCGAGACGCCGCGCATGCAGCGTTCCGGTCTTCGCCTTCGTGATCAACTTCTCGACGAACGGCCGCAGCTCCTTCGCCTTCGCTTCCGTCGTTTCGATCGCGCCCCGCTCGATCAGTGACTTCGCGAGGCTGCGCATGAGCGCGAGCTTCTGCTCACTGGTGCGACGGAGCTGCCGTCCAGCCTTTCTGTGACGCATTGCAGTCTACTCCTCGTCGTCTGGCGCGGCAGCGGCGGCGCGACTGGGAGCCGTTCCCCAATCGGACACACGCACACCCTCGGCGCCGTCATCGTAGCGCATCCCGAAATTCAGCCCTTCACGCTCGAGGAGATCGGCGATCTCCTGCAGCGACTTCTTACCGAAATTCTTCACCTGGAGCATCTGCGCCTCCGTCTGGCGAACGAGATCGCCGAGGGTGCGGATGTCCGAGTTCTTGAGCGAGTTCACCGAGCGGACGGACAGCTCCAGCTCGTCGATCGGCGTCTTGAAGAGCTGCGACAGACGCAGGCCGTCTGCCGAATGCTCGCCATTGGACGACACCGAGCCCTGCGCATGCGAGCCGAAGTTGGCGAAGAACTGGAAGTGCGTCTGCGCCAGCGCGGCGGCATAGCTCACCGCTTCCTCGGGGGTGATCGTGCCGTTCGTCTCGACGGTGAGCGTCAACCGATCGTAGTCGGTGCGCTGTCCGACGCGCGTCTCGGCCACCGAGAAGTTCGCACGACGTACGGGGTTGTAGATCGAGTCCACGCGAACGAGGTCGACCGGGAGGCCGCGATCCAGCGGATGCTGATCGGCCTCGACGTAGCCGCGTCCCTTGTTGACGTACAGCTCGACGTTCAGCTCGCGCTCGTCCTGCAGCGTGAACAGGTGGTGACGCGGATCGCCGATGCGAACGACGCCCGACTGCTCGATGTCGCCGGCGGTGACGGGGCCCGCTTCCGTCTTGCGAATGCGGAGGACAGCCTCGTCGACATCATCGGCCAGCTGCAGCGTGAGCGACTTGAGGTTGCCGATGATCTGGTGGACATCCTCGACGACGCCCGGAATGGTCTGATGCTCGTGCAGCACACCGTCGATACGGAACGCCCACACTCCGGAGCCGCGCAGCGACGACAGGAGGAGGCGACGCATCGCGTTGCCCAGCGTATGTCCGAAGCCCCGCTCGAGCGGCTGCATCCGGAATTCGGCGACGTTGGGGTTGTCCTCCCGCTTCGTCGCTTCGACGAGAGCCGGACGAACCAGCCCTGTTAGATCGATTGCCTGAACCATGATTGAATATCCTCATTCGGTCTCACCGGATCTGCCCGGCGACGCTTCACCCCGCCCCTAATGCGCGGTGAACTCGTATGGGAATTAGGGTCCCGACCCAAGTGGTACGACTGCGTTTCCGTGCACCTGCAAAGAGCCGGGCGACTGGCCCGGCTCTCGTGATCACACGCGACGACGCTTCGGCGGTCTGCAGCCGTTGTGCGGAATCGGGGTGACATCCTTGATCGAGCGAACCTGCAGCCCGGCGGCGGCGAGCGCCTGGATCGCAGACTCGCGTCCGCTGCCAGGGCCCTGCACGCGCACGTGCACGCGCTTGAGGCCAAGGCCGAGCGCTTCACGCGCGCAGGCTTCGGCGGCAACGGTGGCGGCAAACGGCGTGGACTTCTTGCTGCCCTTGAAGCCCGCCTTTCCCGAGGACGCCCACGAGATCGTGTTACCGTGCATGTCGGTAATGGTGATCATCGTGTTGTTGAACGTCGCGTTGACGTGCGCAATCCCTTCGGGATCGACGACGCGCTTCGACTTCTTGGCCGAGCCGGTTTTCGCTGTTGCCATGCGCTGTGTAGAGAGCTTGAGAGTAAAGGCGGCGGGGCGCGAGTCGCACCCGCTCCACCTTCGACGCAGTTCGTTCGCGGATTACTTGGTGATCTTCTTCTTGCCGGCGATCGCGCGACGCGGACCCTTCTTGGTGCGCGCGTTCGTGTGCGTGCGCTGGCCCCGCACCGGAAGACCGCGGCGGTGGCGAATGCCCCGATAGGAGCCGATGTCCATCAGTCGCTTGATGTTCATCGCCACCTCGGTGCGCAGCGCGCCTTCCACGCGATAGTCCTTCTCGATCGCCTGGCGAAGACGGTTGACGTCCGCATCGTTGAGGTCCTTGATGCGGAGATCGGCACTGACGCCGGTGCTCTCGACGATACGGCGCGCGAGCTCACGGCCGATACCAAAGATGTACGTGAGTCCGATCTCGACCTTCTTGTCCCGAGGGAGATCGACTCCTGCAATTCGCGCCATTCGTTAACCCTGCCGCTGCTTGTGCTTCGGGTTGCGCTTGCAAATGATGCGGGTCACGCCGTTACGCTTGACCACTTTGCAGTGCTCACAGATAGGCTTCACGCTGCTACGGACTTTCACAAAAAACTCCGGTTGTGACGTAAAAATTTCCGGCCAAGTCTCGCAATATACCTGACTTAGGCATGCAAGGCAAGCTGGGGAAATGGGGCTTGGGGAAGCTATGCGCCGAGCGCGTGCCTGACCGTCGCGAGCGCCTCGCGCGGGTCCGTCGCCTCAGTCACTGCGCGTCCGAGCACCAGGTAAGTCGCGCCCGCCGCCACGGCGGCCTCGGGCGTCACCACTCTCGCCTGGTCGTGCGCATCCCCGCCCGCGAGCCGAATGCCGGGCACGAGCAGCCGAAGGGTATTTCCGTAGGTCGCGCGAACGGCCGCCGCCTCCGCCCCGCTGCAGACGATTCCGTGCGCACCCGCCCCGCGCGCGAGCTCCGCGAGCCGCAGCACCTCGTCCTCGATCTGCGCGATCGGGCGCCCCCACGCCTGGCCAAGCGATGAGGCGTCGAGCGAGGTCAGCACTGTCACCGCGAGCACGCCGCACGTATTCCCCGCCCCTTCCACCGCAGCGTCGAGCATGGCGCGGCCGCCCGACGCGTGCACCGTCACGAGGCGCACATCGAGCTTCGATGCCGACCGCGCCGCGTTGCGCACTGTGGTCGGGATGTCGTGCCACTTGAGATCGAGAAACACATCGCGCTGCTCCGCGCGCATGCGCACTACGAGCTCCGGCCCCGCGGCCGTGAACAGCTCGCTCCCCACCTTCACGAAGTCGGCAGCGGGGCCGAGTCGCACGAGGAGCGCGTCGGCCTGCGCCGCATCCGGAACATCGAGCGCGACGATCGCGCGTGACTTCATGTCGTCCACTCCAGAGTTCCGGTGAGATCGCGCACGGCGCGAACATCATGTGCGCGGCACCAGGCCTCGAGCTCGCGCACCACGCGCTCCGGCGCGCGCGGGTCGCGCAGCGCCGCCGTTCCCATCGCCACCAGCGATGCGCCGGCCATGAGATATTGTACCGCATCGGTCCCGCTCGCGATTCCCCCCACTCCCACGATCGGCACACGAACGGCGCGACGGACCATCCACGTCGCTCGCACGCCCACGGGGAGCAGCGCAGCACCGCTCAACCCGCCGGTGCCGAAGCCGAGCGCGGGACGCCGCCGCTCCACGTCGACCACGAGCGCCGGAAGCGTGTTCACGAGCGTGATCGCATCCGCGCCTGCATCCACGGCAATCTTCGCCGCGCCCGCGATGTCGGACAGCGCGGGACTGAGCTTGACGAAGATCGGCAGCCCCGTCGCCGCGCGCGAGCTGCTCACCACCTCACGCAGCGCGCGCGGATCCGCACCGAACTCGACGCCACCCGCCTTCGTATTCGGGCAGCTCACGTTCAGCTCGAAGCCATCGATCCCGGCAACACTCTCGAGCGCGTTGATCACCGCGGGATAGTCCTCGACGATGTCGCCGACGACGTTCACGAGCACGCGCGCACGCGACACGTTCGTCGCCAGCCAGGGAAGGTCGTTCGCGCGCACACTCGCGACGCCGGGATTCGCGAGCCCGATCGCGTTCAGCATTCCGCCGCCCGCATCGATCACGCGCAGCGGAGGCGCGCCCTTGCGCGGCTGCATGCTCACCGCCTTCGTCACGATTCCGCCCAGCGCCTCGAGATCGATCACTCCCGCGATCTCTCGCCCGTACGCGGCGGTTCCGGAGGCGAGCAACACGGGGTTCTGAAAGCGGATCCCCGCGACGTCGACAGCGAGGAGCTCGTTCGTCACGGTGTAGTGCTGCCGAGCCTGCGCTCGTAGTGATCGAGATATTCGCCAACGGCCGCGGCCACGGCATTCGCGATGTCGCGCTGCCGCGACGGATTGTTGATGAACCGCGCCTCTTCGGCGTTCGTCCCGAAGCCAATCTCGACGAGCACCGCGGGCATGTACGCCGTGACCAGCACGCGGAACCCCGCCTGCTTCACTCCGCGGCTCGGTCCCGGGTGCATGAGGCCGAGCCGGCGCTGGATCATCGCCGCGAGCTCGCTCGACTCGCGCAGATGCTCGTTCTGCGCCATGTCCAGCTTGATGAAGGTGAGCGGATCGTCCTTCTCGCTCGACGAGCTGGTCTCGAAGTGCACCGATTCGTTTTCCATCCGCTCGACGCGCTTTGCATCCTCCGTCTTCGCCTCGGCCAGGAAGTACGTCTCGTAGCCGCGCGCCTCCGCGGGCTTTTTCCACGCGAGATTCGCCGCGTTCACGTGAATCGACACGAAGACATCGCCGTGCACCTCGTTCGCAATCTTGCCGCGATCGTCGAGCGCGATCAGCGTGTCTCGTGTGCGCGTCATCGTCACGTCCATGCCGCGCGCGCGAAGCGCCGTGTCGAGCTTCTGCGCCACGGCCAGCGTGATGTTCTTTTCATAGATCGTCCACGACCCGCGGATCGGCCCGTGCATTCCGCTGTCCACGCCGCCGTGTCCCGCGTCGACGACGATGCGCCGCTTGCGCGCGCGCACGCCCGGGCGCGTCGGCGAGGCGCGCTTCGCCGTGGCGTCCGACGCAGGAATGAGCGCGACACTCGATGGCGCAGCGGCGCCCGTGAAGCGGAGCTCGGCGCGCGCGGCGTTGTAGCGCACGCGATCCGTGGCGACCCGCGGCAGCAGCTCCGCAACGATCTCGAAGGGTACGAGCAGATGTCCATCCGCGACGAACGGCGCGGCCGCGAGCGGCACGATCTGCCCGCTCACGCGCGCGTACGGAAGCTGATCGCGAAGCTCCATGTCGACGCCGGCAACCTTCACGGCGAAGCGGCCGTTGCCGAGCGCGGAGATGGTGAGCGGGACCAGGGGCGCGAGGCGCTCGAGCGAGATCGCGGCGCCGAGGTTCGTCTCGACGAGGGGTACGATGCTCTCGCTGTCGCCTGCGCGAACGGACAGAACGGAAGGCGTCGTGGACGCGAGCTGCAGCGCGACGAGGACCGCTCCGATCATCGAGCGCGCACCGCGCGCGCCATGTCGCGCTGATCCTCGCGCTTCTTCTCGTCGGCGCGCTTGTCGTGCAGCTTCTTGCCCTTGCCGAGTGCCAACGTCACTTTCGCGACTCCACGCTTGAAGTACATCTCCAGCGGAACCAGCGTGAGCCCCTGGCGCTCGACCGCGCCAATGAGCTTCCGGATCTCCTTGCGATGCATGAGCAGCTTGCGCGTGCGCGTGGGCTCATGATTGAATCGGTTTCCCTGCTCGTACGGCGAGATGTGCAGGTTGAGCAGAAACACCTCGCCGTCGTTCAGAATCCCGTAACTGTCGGTGAGGTTTGCCTTTCCGTCGCGGAGCGACTTCACCTCGGTGCCCGTCAGCACGATGCCGGCCTCCCACGCATCGATGATCTGATAGTCGTGACGGGCGCGCTTGTTTCGGGCAATGATCTTATGCCCGTCCTGCTCATCAGCTGTGGGCATGGGACGCTCTAGAAAGACTCGTGGCGGGGAGAGCGGTCACCGATCTCGCTCTTTCGAGCCGCCGTTCACAACTTAGAAGTGGCTGATGCGGCAAGCAACGGCGCGCGTTGACTTTGCCTCATCGTGCTCGTAGCTTTTTCGCTCACGCCGAAGTGGTGGAATTGGTAGACGCGCTGCGTTCAGGGCGCAGTGGGCGTATGCCCGTGGGGGTTCGAGTCCCCCCTTCGGCATGCAGGGCAACGGGCGATGCGCGCAAGCGGTCGCCCGTTCGTTCATCCAGGGAGCGTCGCGGCGCCGAAGCTCTTGCGCAGCGCGGCGTTCGCCTCGCCGAGATAGCGCGCGAGCAGATCGCCCGCATGCGCCACGATATTCGGCCGCGCCGCGTCGCGATGCCCCGCGAACTCGAGCAGGGCGCGGCCGAGATGCCATCCGCTGCCCTCGCCTTCGCGATTGCCGAGTGCATCACCGTAGGCGCTCAGTCGCGCATTGAGCTGCCGCTCGGCCATGCGAATCTTTCCTGGCGCGACCGCGCGGTCGTTGCCGAGCGCGCGAGCGAGCTCCGTGGCCACGAGCGATGCCGTGCGGTCGTCGAGCGCATCGCGCTGTGCGGCGAGCAATCCGAGCGCGCGGCGGGCGTAGCGGAGCTCCCAGCGCGCGTGATCGGTGTCGCAGTCGGTGCCGTTCGCACTCAGCCACTCGACGTCACCCTCGTCGGGCTCGGCGAAGAGCACGGCGACGTAACTCGCTGCCCGCCGCCGCTGATCGCGATCGAGCGTCCACGCGCGAAGCGACCGTATCACAGGTCGCTCGGGATCAGACTGTGAGAATCGGGAGTCCGACGCGTCCGCGCACGACCTGCTCACCGTGCAGGAGATCGGAGAGGTGCACGCCTTCGAGCACGTCGTCGATCTTCTGTTGAAGGAGCATCCACACCGGACGAATGCTGCACTCGCCCGAAGCGGCGCATCGTTCGCTGTTCACGGGATGCGACACGCAGTGCAGGTCGAAGGTCGAGAGCTCGGACGCCTGGATGATCTCGCGAACGGAGATCTCGTGCGCGGGACGCGCGAGCATGTAGCCGCCGTGGGCGCCGCGTGTGCTGCGCACGATGTCGGCGCGGCGCAGGCGCAGCATGATCTGCTCGACGTAGTCGGCAGGGAGCTTTTCGCGCGCAGCCAGATCACGCCCGGTGACCGGCCCGTCGTCCGTACGACGGGCAAGGTGCAACGCGCTGATCAAACCGTACTCGGCCCACGTGGTGATGCGCATTCCCTGGAGATTACCGATGGCCCGCAGGTGGAACAAGGGCGCCCGGCGCAGGTGGGCCGTGCAGCCGGACTAACCGGCGGAAACGCCCCCGTGCGCGCCGCCCGGCACACCGATCTCGGTCATTTTCCGTAAATCCAGCACGTCTGCCGCTTCGTCGTCGGGAAGAATGTGCTCGCGCTTCACCAGATCGCGGATGAGCACATTTTCCTTCACGGACTGCTTGCTCAGCTCAGCTGCACGCGCGTAGCCGATCTGCGGCGCCAGCGCCGTCGCCAAAGCCGCCGAGCGCTCCACCCAGTACGCGCACATCTCGCGATTCGCCTCGATGCCCGCGATCGTCTTTTCCGATAGCGAGCGCGCCGCGTTCGTGAGGATCATCTCGGAGAGGAAGATGTTGTGCGCGATCACCGGCATCATGACGTTCAGCTCGAGCTGACCGTGCTCCGCAGCGATCGCGACACAGGCATCGTTGCCCATGACCTGAAAGCAGACCTGGTTCACCATCTCCGGAATCGATGGGTTCACCTTGCCAGGCATGATCGACGAGCCTGGCTGCACGGCGGGCAGACGAATCTCGTCGAGCCCCGTGCGCGGCCCGGATGCCATCAGACGCAGATCGCTCGCGATCTTGCCGAGATCGACGGCGAGGGTGCGCAGCGCGCCACTGAATCCGGCCGCGTCGCCCATGCTCTGCATGAGCTGAATGCGATCCGCGCCTTCTCTGAGCTCGAGTCCGGTGAGGGCGCGGAGGTGCTCGACCATGAGCGCTGGATATTCCGGCTCGACGTTGACACCGGTGCCCACGGCGCTGCCGCCGATGCCGAGATCGCGCAGGAACGTCGCAGCCATCTCGATGCGCTGCATGTTGCGGTCGATCGTGACGCCGTACGCACGGAACTCCTGCCCCAGCCGAATCGGCATCGCGTCCTGCAGATGCGTGCGCCCGCTCTTGAGCACGTCATCGAGCTCGGCACCCTTCGCGAGCAGCGCATCGCGCAGCTCGCCGAATACCGCGAGCAGGTCGCGCGCGAGGGCGAGTGCGCCCAGGCGAATCGCCGTGGGGATCACGTCGTTGGTCGACTGCGCCATGTTGACGTGGTCGTTCGGATGGATCGGGGCGTAGCTGCCTCGCGCCGATCCGAGATGCTCGTTCGCGAGATTCGCGAGCACCTCGTTCACATTCATGTTGTGCGACGTGCCCGCACCGGCCTGGAACACGTCGACGACGAACTGCTCGCGATGTGCGCCGTTCAGGATCTCATCGGCGGCGGCGACGATCGCATCGGCAAGCTTGGGGTCGAGGCGGCCGGTCTGCTTGTGCGTGAGCGCCGCGGCCTTCTTGATCCACAGTACCGCGGTGACGAACATCGGAAGCGGACGCATTCCGCTGATCGGAAAGTTCTGCGTCGCGCGCACGGTTTGCGCGCCATAGAGCGCGCTCGCGGGAACGGCTAGCGCACCGAGCGGATCCTTCTCGGTGCGCGTCGCCGTGTCGGGTCGCGAATCCCTGGAGCCGGATGCAGCCACGATCAGGGATGCAGGACGTGCGTACTGTCGGTGGTGTACTGCGACACGACGTCGAGTTGATCCGTGCCGTCGGTCGCGATGGTCGTCAGGAAGCGATAGGCGTGCACGTGCTTCGCGCCGCCGGCACGCCAGAGATTCGCGAGTCGCGCTTCCACAGCGTGCGACCCGTTGTCGGTGAACTGACAGAAGATCTGGGTGTTCGCAAGCCCGGCGCCGGACGCGTAGATGAGCTGAACCACCACCGAGGCCCTCGGACCGACCTGCGGATTCCACTGGAGCGTCAGATTTCCGGTGCTGTCAGGCGTCGCGTCGATCGTCTGAAGCGCCAACGAGTCTGCGTTGACGAAAGTCTGGTTGAACGCATGGAAGCCGTTCGACGCCCCGGGAATCGTCACGCGCGAGGTCGAGCCCGGCCTGACGGTGATGCTGTCGTTGTTGGTCGGAAGACGGTAGAAGACGTAACCGTTCACATCCGCGGGCCGAGGGGTGAGCTGTGCGGTATCCGTCGTCGTCGCCACGATTACCGGTGTTCCAGCGTCGATCTGCGAGAGCGGAGCGGACGTCCCGGTGCCGGGGTACGCGAGCTGCGCACAGGTGTCTGCGCTGGTTCCACTGTTCGGAATATTGACGTTGACCGCATCGACGAAGTACGCCGCTGGACTGGTCGTGTGCACTCCGCTCGGTGCGTCGGCCATCGCAACCGTGACCACACCGAGCGGGACCGACGACGGTATGTCCCCGAACGGGGATTTGCAGGCAGCCATCGTGGACAGCAGTAGAGCAACTGCGAACAAGGACTTTCTCATGTACGCTTCTCCCGGCCGCGCATCACCGTGTGACGGGTATGCGAAGCGCCTCAGCAAATCGATTGAAATAATTGAAAAACCCGATCACACTCGTGATCTCGACAATTTGAGGGGCCGTCCACCATCTGGCCAGTTCGGCGTAAATTTCGTCCGTTACGTCGCCGCCCGTGGGCGTCATCGCATCCGCAAAGGCGAGCGCCGCTCGCCACCCGGGCTCGAAGTCATCGAATTGCCCGACCTCGAGCGCGGAGAGCTGCACATCCGTGGCGCCGTACTTCCGTGACAGTGCCGTGTGCGACGCCAGGCAGTACGCGCACGAGTTGAGCTGCGACACCCGCACCGTCAGGAGCTCCTTGAGCAGCACGGGCACTTCGCCCGGGCCCGTGACCGCGCGGAGGTGTGCGAAGAGCGTCAGAACGATCGGCGGACGAAGCGACGCGGCCCGAAACAGATTCGGCACGTTCCCGCGCTCGCGCATGAACGCGTCGAAGAGCTGCCGCACATCGGGCGGCGCATCCTCCAGCGCAGGAAGCGGAACGCGCGAACCTTGATCAGTCATGGGCGACGAAGGGAGAGAGAGTGCGCGAGCACGACGGCGATGATGATTCCAATGAGCATCGCGAGGCCGAGCGCGCCGACGGACATCGCGTGCAATTGCCCGAACGCGCGTCGCACGGGGTCGCCGACCGGGAGTGCGTCGATGGACGCGGGCATCGAGAGCCGGAGGCGGGCAATGCGCGCAAGGATCACGAACCGCGCAATCGCCGTGAGCGCGACGATCGCCACCCCACCGGAGAGCGACGCGGTTCGTGCGGCGCCGGCGGGCGAGAGTAGCGCCGCTCCCACGAGGATCGCGCCAATGAGCATGCCCGTGTCGAACAGCACAGGCAGCGTTTGTCCCACGAGTGCGCCCGCCAACGTTCGCGAGGGAAGCACGGCGAACGCGGCGCGCGTGACGACGACCGAGAAGTACAGCGCCGCGCCGATCCATGCCGCGAGCAGGATTGCCGACACGGGCGCCGGCCACCCCGCGCTCGGGCGCAGGGCATCCGGCACCGGCGCCTTCATCGCTTCACGCGCACCAGGCGCGCGGTGCCGATGACGAACGGGTTCGTCCGGCGCTCGCGGCCGATCGTGGTCGCCGGTCCATGGCCGGGATACACGGCGAGCTCGTCGCCGAGCGCAATGAGGCGCGCCACCGATGCATCGAGCGTGTCGCGATCGCCGAACGGCAGATCGGTGCGGCCGATCGAGCCCGCGAACAGACAGTCGCCGCCGAAGACGACGCTGTCGTTGTAGAAGGCGACGTGTCCCGGCGCGTGACCCGGCACGTGCATCACCGACAGCTCCTCCGATCCAACCTTCACACGATCGCCCTCGGCGAGCTCGTGATCGGCCGCGGGAGGCGCCTCGATGCGGATGCCGAAGCGCAGCGCTGAGTCTACAGCGACTCCGTGCAGCGGAGTCTCCAGCGGATGCATGTGTACGGGAACGGGATGCGCGCGAATCACACCCGCGAGACCGCCGAGGTGATCGAAGTGCGCGTGCGTGAGCCACACGCTCTCGAGCACGGCGCCCGAGTCGCGGATCGCTTCGACGATGCGCGCAGGCTCATCGCCCGGATCGATCAGCACCGCACGATTGGTGGACTCGTCGATGACGAGGTAGCAGTTCTCCTCGAGGGGGCCGACGGTCAACGTCTCGATCTTCATGCGGTGTAGCCGCCGTTGCTCATGATCTCGGTAGGCTCGTGGCGGCGAAATGCCGTCAGATATTTCTCGACGGCGATCGCGGCCGTCGTGCCGTCGCCGGCAGCAGTCGTGACCTGCCGCGTGAGCTGTGAGCGCACATCTCCGGCCACGAAGAGCCCCTGCACCGTCGACTCCATGTTGGCGTCGGTGATGATGTAGCCGCCCGAATCGTGCTCCACGTGATCGACGAGCACGCCGGTGTTCGGACGGAAGCCGATGAAGATGAATGCTCCGCTCACCGCGAGCGGCGAACGCTCCTCGGTGAGAACGTTCCGGAGTCGCACGCTCGTGACGAGCCCGGTCGTATCGCCTACGATCTCCTCGACGACGACATTCTGGACGATCTCTATCTTCGGATTGTCGAACACACGCCGTTGCACGAGCTTCGATGCGCGGAACTCCTCTCGCCGGTGGAGCAGATAGACCTTGTCGGCATAGCGCGTGAGGAAGTCCGCCTCCTCGAGTGCGGCGTCCCCACCGCCCACGACCGCGATCGTGTGATTGCGGAAGAATGCCCCATCGCAGATCGCGCAGTACGACACGCCCTTGCCCGCGTACAGCTCCTCGCCGGGAACGCCGAGCTTGATCGGTGTTCCCCCTGCGGTGAGGATGACGGTGGGAGAGCGGTAGATGTCCCCGTCGTCGGTGGTCGTCGTGAAAAATCCATCGTCTCCTTTTTCGACGCGCTCCACGACCACGAAGGTGCGCAGCTCCGCGCCGAACTTGGCCGCGTGGCTCGCGAATTTCTCGGCGAGCTCGCGACCGAAGATGGACTCGAAGCCGGGATAGTCCTCGACGAGCTCCGTGTTCAGGATCTCGCCGCCGGGCTC
>JAQBQC010000483.1 GCA_028287205.1 Gemmatimonadota bacterium | reverse complement strand
TCGGCCACCGAGAGCACCTCGCTTCGCGTGCGCTGCATGAGTGCGACGGCGCGATCGAGCGTCGCGCGGATGTCGCGCACCGCCTTGTCCATGCCCTCCGCCTCGGCCGCGCTGCGATCCGCGAGCTCGCGAATCTCCCGGGCGACCACCGCGAAGCCTCGGCCGTGCACGCCTGCGCGCGCGGCCTCGACCGCCGCGTTCAGGGCGAGCAATCCCGTCTGGTCGGCGAGCTCGGTGATCGTCTGTCCGAACTTCTGTACGGCCTCGGAGATCTCGCGGAGACGCGAGACCTGATCGGCGCCCTTCTGCACCACTGCGGCTGCCGCGGTCAGCTGCACGCGCGCGTGCTCCGTCGCGCCGCGAACCACGCGCGCGTCCGCGAGCATCTGACTGCCGCTCTGCTGCGTCATGTGCCCTTCCGAGACGGTGCTGTCGGCGATGACCTGCGCGTTGCGCGCCCCTTCCGCGCCGCGCGAGAGCGTATCCGCCAAGTCGCGCACCGTCGCGGCGAGACGGCGCGCGGTCTCCGCGCCTTCCTGCGCCGACGCGTGCAGCTGCTGCGTCGTTGCCGTGATCGACTCGACGTGCGACGTCATGTCCGCGGAGGCGGCCACGACCGGTTGAATGAGCTTGTCGAGCGAGAGCGACAGTGCGAGCTGCGGCGCCACGTACTCGAGCAGGTTGGCGTCGTGGATGCGATACATCTCGACGCGCGAGTGCCGCACGGTCCAGATGCCGACGAGGCGCTCACCATACATCAGTGGAAGGACGATCTGCGAGCGCTGCGAGATTTCCGTCGGACGCTCACCGATCGGCAGCGCGAGATCGGTGATCGCGTGGCCGGCGCTCACGGCGCTCCCGACCATTCCCTCGGTCGCGGAGATGCGCGTGCCCACTGGAATGTCGGGCGACGTATCGACGAGCACGACGAACTCGTTGCGCTCCGCGTCGTACGCGGCAATTCCCATCTGCTCCCACGGAACCAGCGATCGCGTGAGACGCTGAATGTCGTTGAGCGCGTGGTGGAGCTCGGGGCGTGCGCTGATCGCGCTCGTGAGCCGCTGCACGAGCAGAAGACTCTCGCCAACCGCGGCCTGTCGCACGAGCCAGTGCATGAGCACCGCCACCAGCGTCAGCACGAGTGCGCCGGCGATCATCGATCGCGGTGACGCCTGACTGTAGGCGAGTCGGAGCGAGCCGAGGGCGAGAAGCGTCGCGAGCACTGCAACGGTGCTCTCCCACCGAGCGGTGAGCTTCGAGTCCACCCACGCGATCGCCGGCGAGAGCTTGAGCTGCAGATAGAACGTGCCATTCGCCGTGAGCAGGAATAGCGCGATCATGAAGCCGAGTCGCCACGCGTTGCCGGAGGAGAACGCGGCAACGCCGAGCCGGCCGCTCATCAGCCCGTAGTAGCAGTAGCCGGCGATCGTGCCCGCGGTGAGAAAGTGCCCGGCGTTGCTGACCGCGTTGCGGAGTGGGAGTCGGCGCAGGATGGCGTCGCCGAGGATGATGCCGATCGCCGCCACGAGTGAGCCCGCGGCCCAGTCGAGCGCGATGAGCGCCGCGACCGCGGGCCCAACGGCGAAGCTCGCAAATCCTTTTCCGGGGAGTGAAATGCCGAACACGCGCGTGGCAGCTGCAACGAGAAGCAGCAGCGCCGCGCCGAGCCATGGGAAGGGATGCGCGTAGTAGTTGAACGCGAGCCCGAGTGCCACGGAGAGTGCGCCGAATGCGACCACGCACATGCGCACGAGCTCGTCGGTCATCCAGGATCGACGCGCGGGAAGCATGCGCGTGGCGGTGATCTCGAGCGGCGACGTCGTCATTGTAACTAGTGGACGCGTGGTGACTTAGCCGCGTCACGCCTCGCCTCAGCCGATCAGTAGTCCACCGGCCGGAGATAGCTCTCGCCGATCGCCGTTCCCGTGAGCATCGCCACTGTGGGGAGGCGCCGCTTCCAGTGCGTGGAGCCGAGCCGCCTGCGCACCGTGTCCACCTCTTTGGCGTCGAAGCCGCGAGCGGTGAGCTCTTCCGCCGAGAAGCCGCTCAGGAGCCAGTGCAGAATCTCGTCGGCCAACTCATACGTGATGCCGAGATCCCCTTCGTCCGTCTGGCCATGCACGAGATCCGCGGACGGCGCCTTCGCCAGAATCGGCGCCGGAACGCCCAGGTGTCTGGCGAGCTGCCGCACCTGCGTCTTGTACAAATCTCCGAGCGGATTCACGGGCGGTGCGTCGTCTCCGTGCCAGGTGAAATAGCCGAGCAGCCGCTCCGTCTTGTTGCTGGTGCCGAGTGGCAGCGCCTTGTAGCGTGCGCCCAGGTCGAAGGTGGCAATCATGCGCACGCGTGCCATGACGTTCCCGCGACGCGTTTCATCCGCCTCCGGCTCGCTGGCGAGATATCCGTCCACGGAGGCGCTGATGTCGAGCGTCCGCGCTTCGATGCCGAGCGCGTCGATCACCATCTGTGCGTGCTCGAGACTTTCGGGGCTTGATGTGCGATAGGGGAGCCGCACGCCGACGATCTTATCCGCCCCCATCGCCCTCACGGCGAGGAATGCCGTAACCGCGGAGTCGAGACCGCCCGACAGCGCGACGATGCCCTTCTCGTAGTTGCGCTGTGCGAGCTCATCGCGAATGAACGTCGTGAGCCATCCCTCGGTGAGCGCTCCGTCGATCGAGAGCGGTGAGGGTGCGCCGTTCTCTCGCGCGCTCACCTGAAGTACCTCGATGCCACCGGTGCGCGCACCCGACTTCGCGCGCGGCTTCCGCGTGGACTTCTTC
>JAQBQC010000478.1 GCA_028287205.1 Gemmatimonadota bacterium | reverse complement strand
GGCTGCGCGAAGCGGAGCTGGCAGACGCGATGCGCAAGCTCGAGCATCTCTCGCCGCGCGACCGCGAGGCGATCGAACATTTTTCGAGGGCCTTGATGAACAAGTTTCTACACGAGCCGAGCGTGCGCCTGCGCGCTGCGGCCGCGAACGGGAGAGGGTTGGGCGTAGTCGACGCACTCCGCTACCTCTTCAATCTGCGCGCGTCCGAAGCGGCGAGCAGGGACAGCGCCCCCGACTCTCCCCCGTCAGAGGAGCGCTGAGATGCCGCGTCGCGCGCTCGTCACCGGCGGTGCGGGCTTCATCGGCTCGCATGTCGCCGACCTCCTCCTCGCCAACGACTATTCCGTTACCGTCATCGACAACCTCTCGAGTGGAAAGCGCTCGCAGGTGCCCGAGGGTGCCGCGTTCCGGGAGCTCGACGTCTGCTCGCCCGAGGCTGCGGCCACGGTGCGCGAGGGCAAGTTCGATGTGATCTGCCACCTCGCCGCGCAGATCGATGTGCGCAAGAGCGTGGCGGACCCCGCGGCCGATGCGACACTCAACATCGGAGGCTCGCTCAACCTGCTCGAGGCGGTGCGGCAGTCGGGGCATGCCACGCGATTCGTCTTCTCGAGCACCGGCGGCGCGGTCTACGGCGATCTGGTCGAGGCGCCCACGTCCGAGGAAGCACCAAAGGATCCGCAGTCCCCCTACGGCACCGCAAAGTTCAGTGTCGAGCTGTACATGGGATACTTCGCGCGCGTGCACGGCCTCGACTGCGTTGCGCTGCGCTATTCCAACGTCTACGGTCCGCGGCAGGATCCACACGGCGAGGCCGGAGTGGTCGCGATCTTCTGCGACCGTCTCATCGATGGTGCACCGCTCACGATCTTCGGTGACGGCGGGCAGACGCGCGACTACGTGTACGTGGGCGACGTGGCTCGCGCGAATCTCGCGGCGGCCACCGTGAAGCTTCCACCCGCGACCGGCGTCGACAGCCGCGCCTTCAACATCGGCACGAGCATCGAGACCGATGTGGTGCAGCTCGCGACGCTGTTGAAGGAAGTCTCCTCGGGCGACTCGGAGCTTGCGCATGCACCGGCGCGCGCGGGCGAGCAGCGCCGCTCGGCAGTGCGCAACGACAAGGCAGGGAAGGTGCTTGGCTGGAAGCCGAAGATGTCGCTCCGCGACGGCCTTCGCGATACTTACCAATGGTTCGCGGCTCGCCGCGCGGGAGAACGGGCATGATGCACGGGATGCTGATGCAGGTGGGTGGTGCCGTACCGACGTCCGCGATCGACATGGTGCGTCAGGCCTCGCTCGTCACGCAGATCGTGCTCGTGTTCCTGCTTTTTCTCTCGCTGGTGAGCTGGGCGATCATGCTCGCGAAGTGGATCGAGTTCCACCGCGTGACGAAGCGCGGCCGCGAGTTCATCTACGAGTTCGAGCGTACGCCGTCGCTCGACGCGGCCGCGGGCCTCACGCGGCGCGCGAAGGCGAATCCATTCACACGCGTCTTCACGCGCGCCGTGAACTTCTTCGCGGAGCTGAAGCCGGGCGCACTGCGCGAGGCGTCGGCGGCGCCGCTGCGCGGATCGCAGGTCGAGGCGCTGCGGCTCGTGCTCGAGTCGGAGAGCTCGGCGCAGCGCGATCAGCTCTCGTCGTACATCCCGTGGCTTGCCACCATCGGCTCCGTCAGCCCGCTGGTCGGCTTGCTCGGCACCGTGCTCGGCGTCATCGACGCCTTCGTCGGCATCGCGGTGAAGGGCTCGGGCAATCTGAGCGCGGTCGCACCCGGGGTGGCGGAGGCGCTCACGGCGACGGCGGCGGCGCTCGCGGTCGCGATCCCGGCGGTGTTCGGCTACAACATCTTCGCGGCGCGGTTGAACCGTCTCGAGAGTGAGCTCGAGGGTTTCGGCACCGAGATCCTCGCGATGATGGTCCGCGAGGGACGGATCTAGATGGGCCGCCGCTCGCGCGCGGGACGGCTCCCGCTCAACGCGGACATCAACGTCGTGAGCCTCATCGACGTCATGATGCTGCTCATGGTGATCTTCATGATCACCGCGCCGATGATGCAGGGCGGCGTCGACATCGCTTTGCCCCAGGCGCAGGCGCGTCCGCTCGAGGCGAAGAACGGATTGGTGGTGACGATCGATCGGGGCGGCAACATTCTCGTCGACGAGAACAGGCTCCGCTTCGATGAGTTCCGCGCGAGCTTCAAGGCGCTGGCAGCGAGCCGCGGGCACGGCGGGATCTATCTGCGCGCGGACAAGGGCGTGCCGTATGGAACCGTGGTGCAGGTGCTCGCGGTCATGCGAGCGGCCGGCGTGGGCGATGTGGGGCTCGTGGCGGAGCCCGAGGCGCTCGCACGGTGAGCCTGTCGCGCGCCGAGGGTCGCTCGCGGCTCGCACTCCCCCTCACCTTCTCGACGCTGGGGCACGCGGCCGTCTTCGCGGCGCTCATCTTCGTGCGGGCGGCGCCGCCGAAGCAGATGCCTCCCATGTATCGCGTGAACATCGTAGCGGCGCCGCCTGGGCCGCGCGCGGAAGGGATCGTCGCGCCGCCCGCTGCCAAACCGCCGCCCGTCGCTGCACCTGTACCGCCGCGCGCGCAAACGCCGCCCAAGGC
>JAQBQC010000469.1 GCA_028287205.1 Gemmatimonadota bacterium | reverse complement strand
CGTCAGGCGGTCGCGCTCAACGGTTGAACGAGGCGAGCGTCGCGCCCATCGCGTCGATGGTCGACTTCGCGTTCCAGCGGTCGACGCCGTTGTAGATGAACGCGAAGGCGAGCATTTCGCCGTTCTTTGCGGTCACGTAGCCGCCCAGGGAGATGACGCTGTTCGTCGTCCCCGTTTTCGCGTGGAGATTTCCCTGCGCGGGTGTGGCGCGCATGCGGTGGCGGAGCAGCTCCGACTTTCCGGCGATCGGGAGCGACGTGTGGAACGCGTCCTTCCACGGGGCGCTGTTGGCGTAGGCGAGTAGCTGCACGAGCGCGCGCGGCGTGATCTTGTCGAGCACGGAGAGCCCGCTGCCGTCCGCCGCGAACACCGCACCCGGCGCGGCACCGACCTTCGCTGTCATGAAGCTCTGCAGCGCCTTGCTGGCCGACTCGACGGATCCCACCGAGCCCGGCGACGCGTTGCGCCCAGCGTCGCGGAAGAGCAACTCGGCGTAGTGATTGATGCTCTCCCCGTTCATCACGTCGAGCATCTGTCCGATCGATGGCGACTGCAGCCCCGTGAGCTTCACTGCGCTCGCGGGCGTCGCGGCGAACGCGGTCGTGCCGTCGACCGTGATCCCGCGCGCCTGCAGCGCGCGACGGAAGGCGCCGGCACAGAATGCGGTTGGATCCTCGACCACTAGCTGGTACCCGCGCTCGCCCGCGCGCGCGCCGATTGTCCCCTTCACCTCGATCACGCCGGCCGATGTGGTGTGGGCCGAGATGCGCGCGCTCTTGCCGGCGACGGTGCGCACCGTGGATGCGAGGGGAAGCGTCGTCGCCGGATCGAGCGTGACGACCGCGCCACTCTTTCCGCTGCCCGGCTTCACGCGAATGGTGACGAGATTCTCGTTCAACGAGAGCGCAGAGACGCGCGCGGCGTATCCTGATTGGAGATAGCGCGTTTGCCATCCCTCGGGGATGCGCTGCGTATCGAAGGCACTCGCATCCGCGATGAGCGTCCCCGTAACGCGCTTCACGCCGGAGCTCGCAACGAGCTGCGCGAGCGCGTCCATTGCGCCACCGCTGCCGGTGATGAATCGCTTGGACAGTGCCGGGTCGCCATCGCCGCGGAGGATGATGTTGCCGCGCAGCACGCCGTCGGCGCCGAGCGATCCGTCGCGGAGCACATCGGTGCTGAACTGGTGCTCGGCGCCGAACTGATCGAGTGCGAGCGCGCTCGTGAACAGCTTCATGTTCGACGCAGGCTGGAGCGACTCGTCGGGATTCACCGAGTACAGCGTGTCGTTGCGCGTGAGCGAGAGCACGACCACGCCCCACGTGCCGTTGCGGACGCGGGCCTGCATCAGCTGGTGCAGATCGCTGACGAGCTCGAGCTCGCTCTCCGGACGCTCGAAGTGAATCGCGGCAGTGGCCCTCGTTTCCCTGCGTGCGCGCCGACGCGGGCGGTGCTTGGTATCGTCTGCCGGCTGGCGCACGGAGGGCGCGACGAACGCACGCTGGGCGGCTACGCTTTCGGCCGGCGTGGCGAGCACAGCAATAAGCGACAGTGCGACTGTCGCTCGGAGGAGAAGTGCCGAGGGGGACGGAAAGTGGGATTTCAAGCTCAAGTGCTGCGCCTGCATGGTGTTAAGAGTACAATCGCGAAGACGGCTGGGGCCGTGGAAACTCTCGTCCCGCAGCGCGCAGGTCAACCCTTTCACTACGAGTTGAACGCCTCTCCGTCACATATTGGCGTCGTATAACCCAAGCCTCGTTACCCTCAGACTTTAACGATGATTCCCCGCCGGTGCATGAGATGCAGCACTGCGTAGAACACGGCAACGTAAATGACTGCAAACAGGAGGCTCGCATCGCGTGGATCGGTGAAGAGCGGGGCGAGGAGGGAATCATAGATAGCACTTTGCAGCGGGACGAGCGCGCCATCCCTGGGCACCTTCACGAGCGTGTAGAGAAAGCGCGACAGAACGCCTGACGCGACGAAAGCTACGATCGGGTTGAGTCCGAAAGGAATGAACGGCTTCGTCCATGCGCGCCATCCGCGCACATCCACGAGCCACGCGCACGTTGCGAGGGCCACGCACGCCATCCCCGCCGTGAACACCACGTAGGAGCTGGTCCAGAGGTTCTTCCCGATCGGGAAGGACCACGCCCACACGAGACCGGCCATCATCGCGAGCGATCCAACGGCGAAGAGCCCGTTCAAGCGCTCCTGCAGCGGCCGCGGCTCCGCGATCCATCGTCCGGCGATGACGCCGAGGATGACGGTCGCCGTCGCGGGGATGGTCGACAGTATGCCCTCGGGATCCCAGATGCCACCGCCACCGATCCACATGTGATGCGGGCCGATGATTGCGCGGTCGACGTACGACGCGAGCGAGGCGGCCGGGTCGGCGAGAAGCAGCGCGCCTATCCCGTGACCGGGAACCGGAATCAGCGTGAGCGCGAGCCAGTACCCCACGAGCAGCCCGAGCGCGATCCAGATCTGCTGCCGCACGCTCGTGCGCAGCGTGAGTAGCGCACCCAGGAGGTAGCAGACGCCGATGCGCTGCAGCACTCCGGTGAAGCGCCAGTGCGAAAGGTCGAGCGGGGTGGTCGTGGAATCGAACACCGCGCCGCCTGGGAGATGCACGAAGAACTGGTGATACGGGAAGCCCGTCATCAGCAGTCCGAGCGCGATGATGGTGAGCGCGCGGCGCGCGGTCTGGCGGATGATGGCGCCGTCGCTCTCACCGCGCGCGCGCCGCGCTTCGCGCGACAGGTGCGTGGTGACGCCGACGATGAAAAGAAAGAACGGGAAGATGAGGTCGGTGGGCGTCCAGCCGAACCACGGCGCGTGCTCGAGCGGCTCGTAGATCGAAGCCCAGCTTCCCGGATTGTTCACGAGGAGCATGCCGGCAACGGTGATCCCCCGAAACACGTCGAGCGACAGGAGTCGCTCGCGTGCGGGGGACGCCGCTACGACAGCGCCATCAGCCGCGAATGACGAGATGGCCGAAGAGGAAGAGCAGCCCCACGATCGTGAACCCGGCGAGTATTAGCGGCCCGAGGAACAGCGCGCGAAAGAGCTTCGCATCGTATTTGAGATGCATGTAGAACATGACGACGATCGCGAACTTCACCGCCGACAGAGTGAGCAGCGTCGGAACGAACAGCTTCGTCTTCGTGAACGACGGGATGTAGTAGATCCACACTTCGAGCGCCGTGATCAGCGTCAGGATGAGGGCGACCCACTTGTAGGTGCCCCAGTCCGGATGGGTGTGCTCGTGCGGCGAGGCGTTGCCTTTCTCGTCGTGCGACAGCGTCGAGTGCGACTGGTCGGCGGCCATCTGAAGTCCCCGGTTACTTGATGAGGTAGACGAGCGTGAAGATCGCGATCCACACCACGTCGACGAAGTGCCAGTAGAGCGCGCATACGTCCACGTTGATCGCCTCGTCCGGCGTAAGCCCGCGCTTCATGTCGATGGACAGGAGCGTCAACAGCCAGATGACACCGGCCGTCACGTGTGCGCCGTGGAAGCCGGTGAGCACGAAAAACGACGAACCAAAGAGATTCGTGTGGATCGTGAGCCCCTCGTGCACGAACGACGTGAACTCGTAGGCCTGGAAGCCGAGAAACGTTGCGCCGAGGAACGCTGTGGCGGCGAGCCATATCTTCGACGACTTCCGATCGCCGCGCACGACCGCCGAGTGCGCGAGCACCATGGCGAGCGAGGACATGAGCAGCACGAACGTCGAGACGGACGTGATGGGAATGTTCAGAATCCCCTTGAACACGTGCCCGGTGGCGGGATCCTTCCAGGTGTCGTGCGGAAACGGCCCGACGGGCGAGCGTCCGCGATAGATCAGGTAGGTCGAGATCAGCGACGCGAAGAAGAAGCACTCCGAGCCGATGAACGCCCAGATCGCGACCTTCGTGTTGTTGAGCCCCGTGCTGGTGGGCGGATGTTCTCCGCCCGCATGGGCGTCGTGTGTATCGATAGCGGCGGTAGCCAAAGCGTTCTCCGAGGAGCTGTAGACTTGGTGAGTACGAAGCTCAGTGGTGCTCGGGCTCGAGCGGCGTGAGGAGCCAGTTGTACAGCGAGAAGACGAAGATCGCTGCCGCGGTGAGCATGATCGGCAGATTCTTGTGCATGATCAACCCGACGAACACCGTACCGAGCGCGAACGCCGCGATGAGCGGCTTGGTCGTGGGCGTCGGCATCATGATGCCCAGCTGTCTCGCGGACGGGTGCGCGTGCGGAGCGTTGAGCTTCGTATCTGATGGTGCAGAAGCGGTACCGGTGCTCTGGCCGCCGATCTTCACGTCCATCTTCTGCTCGTCCTGACTGTCGTGCGGCACGTTGACCGTCAACTCGGGCGACTTGCGATCCCAGAGCGGATACCGCGACGTCACCTTGGGGATCGTCGCGAAGTTGTAGTCCGGCGGCGGCGATGGGATCATCCATTCGAGTGTTGCACCACCCCACGGATCATTGCCGGCCACGGCGCCTCGGCGAAGGCTCGTGAACCAGTTGTACGCGAAGAAGATCGTGCCGAGCACGATGAGCGCGGCGCCGTACGAGGCGAGATGGTTGTTGCTCTCCCATCCCTGTCCCGCGTCGTAGCTCGAGATGCGGCGGGGCATTCCATCCAGCCCGAGGAAGTGCATCGGGAAGAAGGTCAGGTTCATGCCGATCGCGGTGAGCCAGAAGTGCCAGTTGCCGAGCTTCTCGTTCAGCAAACGGCCCGTGATCTTCGGATAGTAGAAGTAGAGGCCGGCGAAGAGTCCCATCATCGAGCCGCCGAAGAGCACGTAATGAAAGTGCGCGACGATGAAGTAGCTGTCCGTCTGCTGCAGATCCGACGGCGGCGAGGAGTGCATGACTCCCGAGATCCCGCCGATCGTGAAGAGCGCGACGAGCCCGATCGCGAACTTCATCGCGGTCGTGAAGCGCAGTGAGCCGCCCCACATCGTGCCCAGCCAGTTGAAGATCTTCACGCCCGTCGGGATCGCGATGAGCATCGTCGTGATGCTGAAGAACGCATCGGCGATCGGGCCCATGCCGGCGGCGAACATGTGGTGCGCCCACACGCCGAAGCCGAGAGTCGCGATGAGGATGCCGGAGTACACCATCACCGGGTATCCGAAGAGCGGCTTGCGCGAGAACACCGGCAGCACTTCCGATACGAGGCCGAAGGCCGGCAGGATCAGGATGTAGACCTCCGGATGCCCGAACAGCCAGAAGAGATGCTGCCATAGCAGTGGATCGGCTCCGGCCTGAATCTCGTAGAAGTTCGTGCCGAAGAAGCGGTCGAGCATCAGGAAGGTCAGCGCGACCGTGATGATCGGGAACGCCAGGATGATCAGGAACTGCGTGACGAACGCCATCCACGAGAAGATCGGCATGCGCATGAAATGCATGCCGGGGGCGCGCATGTTGATGATCGTGGTGATGAAGTTGAAGCCGGCAGCGAGCGAGGAGATGCCGAGGATCTGGAGGCCGATCACCCAGAAGTCGATGTTCAGCCCGGGGGAGAAGGGGCGCGTGGTGAGTGGCGCGTAGCCGAACCATCCGCCGTTCGGTGCCGCGTGCAAAAACCACGAGGAGTTCAGAAAGAGTCCGCCGAAGAGGAAGACCCAGTAGCTGAATGCGTTCAGGCGCGGGAAGGCGACGTCGCGCGCGCCGATCTGCAGCGGGATCAGAAAGTTGAAGAACGCCGCGGAGAGCGGCATGATGACCAGGAAGATCATCGTCGTGCCGTGCATCGTGAACAGCTCGTTGTACGTCTGCGCGGTGACGAGATGCGAGTTCGGATTGTAGAGCTGGGCGCGAATGATCGCGGCCTCGATCCCGCCGACGATGAACCAGAAGAGCGAGGTATAGAGATACAGCTGACCGATGCGCTTGTGGTCAGTGGTCGCGAGCCAGCTCCAGACTCCGGACTCGTACTTGTGCGTCGGCTCTCTGTGTGGCGTTTCGGGCAGTGAAACGGTCGTAGCCATGTCGATCTCCGATTACTTCAGGGACGAGAGATACGCGGCGAGATCCGCGATCTGCTGGTCGGTGTAGACGCCCGGGGTGTCTCCCTTTTCGGCCTTGCCGAAGAGCGGCATCAAGCTGCCCGGCTTCATGGCCGGCGCATTCTTGATCCAGAGCTGGAGAAACTTGAGCTCGTTCGGGTACAGTCCGCCGCCGATCGTCGTGCGGCTTCCCACGTGCGTCAGATTCGGGCCGATGATTCCGGCGGCGGTGGGGACGCCCCTGATCGTGTGGCAGGCGATGCACGGCGCGGTCTTGAAGAGCGTGGCGCCGCGGGTCACATCTCCCGTTACGGACTGATCGAACGTCAGCGTGGCCGGCGGGTCAGTCCTCGGCACCACCCACCGGGGCAGCTGCGAGCGCGGGAACGTTGCGGACGCCGTGTCCGAGACGTTCATGACGGGCGTTGGAGCGGGAGCGGGCGGGGCCTTGGCATTGCCCGGAGTGGTGGTGCCTTTGGCGGCCGTGGCGGACGTGGCCGCAGATGCCTTGCCGGTGTCCGTAGCCATCGCGGTCGCAGGCGGCGTGCTGCCGACGGCGTTCGTCTTCTGATGCGCCACCCAGGCGTCGAACTCACGAGGCGCTACCGTGAACACCTTGAAGCGCATGTACGCGTGCGACGTGCCGCAGTACTCGGCGCAGAAGCCGTTCCAGGCGTACGCCGAGTCGGGGGTGAACCAGAGGTAGTTGACGTGGTTCGAGATCAGGTCGCGCTTGCCATTGAGCTGCGGCGCCCAGAAGGAGTGGAGCACGTCCTTCGTCATGAGGGCGAAGTTCGCCGTGCGGCCCACCGGCAGATAGAGCTCGTTGGCCGTGACCACGCCGTACTGCGGATAACGGAACTCCCACCACCATTGGTGGCCGATGACCTCAACCTGCACGGAGCTCGGCGGCGCCTTGGCCTGCGTCTCGAAGATCGTCTTGATCGTCGGAACGGCGATGAACGCGAGAATGACTGCCGGAATCAGCGTCCACCCGATCTCGAGGGTCGAGTTTCCGTGGAACTGCCTGGCCTCACGATTGCCATCCCGGTCGCGGAACTTCACGAGGATGTAGAGCAGCAGCGCTTCGACCAGAATGAAGACTGCGACGCCCATGTACAGCAGCTTGCGCGTGAGCAGATCGATCGAGTGCCCGAAATCCGAGTGGGCACCGAAGATGGTGTTCGGGGCGAACGAGTTGCAGGCTGTAAGCCCGACGGCGAGTAGCAGCGCGAGTGCCGGCGTCAGCCAGCGCATGCGGAGATCACGGGTCATCCCGAATCCTTGCTATGTCTATGGGCGGGCGCCAAAAAGGCGCACCTAGTGAGCGACGGAGTGAAAGTATGCCACATGAGAGAACAATACAAGCAAAAACGTGCTGCCAAATGTCCACGGGAGATCACAGAAATTCCGGCCATTTCACGAGCCGGTCGTGGCGAAATATCACTCTCATTCCACGAGCTCGAGCCGTGGGTTGGCGATAGATCGGCGCCCGGCCTTCGACTGGGGCGTCCCATTGACCGAGACGATGTCTGCCGTGAAGTCGAAGCGGCCCGAAAAGAGCGATGACCCGATGCCGTACGAATCCACTGGCACGCCGGCCTCCTCGAAGGCGCGGATCTTTTCCACGTTGAACCCGCCCGAGACCACGATCTGCACCTCGGGGAAGCCCGCCTCGTCGAGCGCACGTCGCACGTTCCAGACCAGTTGCGGGTTCACACCCGTGGGTCGAAAGGTGCCCATCTGCGGGATGATGGAGTGGTCCACGAGATTCTCGGAGGTATCCAGGCGCACCGCCCACAGCCGTCCATCCATGGCGCGGGCCACGTCCAGGCTGGTGCGCACGCAATCGTTCTCGTAGTCGACGAGCGTGATGATCTGCACCGTCGGATCGATGTACTCGGCGAACTTCTTCGTGGCGAGCACGGTATCGCCGTTGTAGGCCGCGATCAGCGCATGCGGGACCGTGCCGATGCCGGTCGAGCCCCACCAGCTTGCCTGCGCATCCGTGGAGACGCCGATCGCACCCGCGATGTGTGCGGCGTATCCGTCTCCGGTCTGCACGAGCCAGTGATCGTGGCGAGCCGGGAAGAACATCACGGTCTTGGGATGCGCGGCCTCGACGACGAGCCTCGTGTTCGTGCCCACTCGGGTACGACGCGCCAGCACTCCGAGGTAGAGGGTCTCGAGATGGGCGAACATCTCATACGGACCCTCGATGGTCATCACGGTCTCCCATGGCTCGATCGGCTCGCCGTCATAGAGCGCGCGCACGGTGAGCGCGCTCCAGTCGTCGGCACAGAGCTTGAGGATGGCGATCGCCTCGTCCATTCCGCCAAGGTATGCCTGCGATTTGCCGAACACCTGCATGGTGACGCGTGCGTCGTGATGATCGGCGAGAAGGATCTCTCGCGCGCGAACGAAATACTTGTCGGAGTAGTAGCCTTCCCGCATGCGCTCGACGGGAAGGTGAAATACGGAAGGATCGAGTCTGGTCCGACGCATCATGGGCATCGGAATGGAAGCTATTCGAGTTCGCTCACTGGCGGCAACGGGCGCGAGGGGAGTATTCTGACATCGATGTCCATTCTTGCAGCGCATCTCATCTGTAGTGTGTTGGTCGTGATCGATCTGGTCACACGAGCGCTGCGCTTCCAGTGGTTGCTGGCGGGACTGCGCATACGAGTGTCGTTCCGCGATTCGTTCGTGATGACGACGGTTGGCGATGCGGCCGCCGCAGTGACGCCGAACCGGCTCGGCGCCGAGCCCGCGCGTCTCGCGGCGGCCGCGTTCGCCGGCGTTCCGGTGACGGCGGCCTTCGTCGCGGTGACGTACGAGATCCTCGTGACCGCGCCGGTGACCGCTGCGGCCGCGGGCTGGCTCGCGCTCATCTATGCGCCGCGATGGTGGCACAACGCGAGTCCGATGCTGGCGGAGACCGTGCATCGCACGTGGCCGGTCATCGCCGCGCTCGTGATCGCGGGCATCGTCGCGTGGATATTTCTCCGGCGTGCGATGCCGAAGACATCGCACACGCTGCGCCGCAACACGCGCCGCGCGTGGGCGTACGCGCGCCGCATGCCCGCATGGCCGCTGCTCGCGAGCGTGCCGCTCACGCTGCTCGGACTCGCCGCGCGCGTGGCGATTCTGCCGGTGCTCGCGCTCACGCTGCCGTTTCCGCCGCCCCTGGGACCGCTCACCTTCGGCTCCTTCGCGCTGCTCTACGCGCAGATCCTCGTGCCGACGCCGTCGGGCGCGGGCGTGATCGACCTCGGCTTCGTGGGCGGTGCGGTGGGAAATCTGGGCAGCCATCACCGGAGCCTGTTGCTCATCTGGCGCTTCTACACGACGGTGGCGGTGGTCGCGGCCGGCGTGATCGTCGCCCTTCGGGTGTATGGGCCGGCCGCCGTGGCGGCACTGGCGCGGCGACGAGAGAGGAAGCGCCAGGTTAGCGAGAATTAATCGCCGATCGGCCATAATTGTCCGATCGGCACGAATCGATGCGATATCCGTATCGTTGGATACAATCCGCGCGTCACTCTTTCGACGGCAGGTGCATCCGCCTGCGTCCCGCTGCACGGTTCTGCGTGCATTCCCAACGTCGATGAGGTTGTATGCGCAGTGTCTTAATCGCCGGGGTTATCCTGGCGCTCGTGTCTTCCCCGCTGGTCGCACAGGACGCGACGGCCGGTGCACCTTCTCCTGATTCCTCGGGTCACTGGGAGCTCGGGCTCTACCCCACCGTTCGCAAGCTCACGTACGATCTCGCCGCCAAGCACGAGTGGGGCGGTGGCGCGACGTTGGGGATTGGCTATCGATTCTCGCGCGTCGTCTCGCTGAACGCCGAGCTCGCGGGCGCGTGGATTCCGCAGCTGAATACGGTGTCGCAGGGGCAGGTGAACGAGCTGCTCCCCACGCTGGCGCTGCAGCTGCAGATTCCGGGGAACACGTTCCGCCCGTACGTCGTACTCGGCGGCGGACACGAGAGCTTCCACTTCGAGGCGCCCGTGGTACCGGGAACGCACAACCTGAAGTTCTGGACCGGGCACACGGGCGTGGGCTTCCGGCTGAAGCTCGCGAACTGGGCCGCGCTCCGCACGGAAGCGAACGCGCAGATCAGCAGTCATCGCCCGTCGTGGGGCGGATTCACCGGCGTCTCCTTCTATCCGGGTGCGCGCAAGAGTGCGCCCGTGGTCGTCGCCGCGACACCCGTCGTGCAGCACGACACGATCACCGTTCGCATGGTCGATACGCTTGTGAAGGTCGACACGCTGCAGGTGAATACGCGTACGCAGGTCACCACCAGCGACACCGTGACCAGAACGGTCAAGGGCCGCGATGTGATTCTCGTGCTGCGCGACGCCAACTTCGACGTCGGCAAGTCGGTACTTCGTCCGGCGGCGCGCGTCACGCTGGACTCGCTTGCGCGTGCGCTCAATGCTCCCGCGGCCCGCGCGCTGAACATCACGATCACGGGCTACACGGACAGCGTCGGCAGCGAGGCGTACAACCTGAAGCTCGGAATGGCGCGTGCGACCAGCGTGCAGCGCTACCTC
>JAQBQC010000461.1 GCA_028287205.1 Gemmatimonadota bacterium | reverse complement strand
CTCCGGCAATCTTGGCGTCCGGGTCTTCTTCGTCATTTCCGGATTCCTGATCACTTCGCTGCTCCTCGCCGAGCACGCGCGCACCGGCACGGTCAACCTTCGCCGGTTCTATCTTCGCCGCGCGTTTCGGATCATGCCCGTGTTCTACTTTTTCCTGTGTGCCATGGCAGTCGCTGGCGCTCTCGGCCTCGTACCGATGTCGCGCTCCGCACTCCTCGGGGCGGCAACGTACACCGCGAATTACGTGAGAACCGGATGGACGCTGGGGCACACATGGTCGCTTGCGGTGGAGGAGCAATTCCATCTGCTGTGGCCATCGCTGATCGTGTTGCTCGGACTCCGGCGCAGCTTCATGGGCGCAGCGCTGATGCTGTTGCTCTCTCCGCTGCTTCGAACGATCGGCATTCTCGCGGGATATTGGCCGGACAATCCGCGCTATTCCTTCGAGTGCGTCGCCGACGCTCTCGCGACAGGATGCCTGCTCGCCTACGCGCGCCCATGGCTCTGGAGCCACGCAAAATACCGTCGCGTGCTCGAGCTGCGCGTGATGGAGTTGTGGCCGATCGTCATTCTGGCGTTCGCCGTGGCGAGCGCCCGCTGGGAGCATTGGGGAGAGATCGCAGGAATCACCTTGATCAATGTCGCCATCGCGGTGTGGATCGACTGGTGCCTTCGCTATCCCGACAGTCGAGTTGGCCGATTCCTGAACGCACGTCCGATCGCCTTCGCCGGAGTGCTCAGTTACTCGATCTACTTGTGGCAGCAGCCATTTCTGCGCGAAGGTCACGCGCTGAGATTCCCACTGAGCATCCTGTGTATCGGAGTCGTGGTGCTGGCGTCGTATTACCTGATCGAGCAGCCCATGTTGCGGCTTCGCACGCGAATCGGGGGAACTAGAAGCTAGGGACCCTTCGCGTTGCTAAGGGCGCACTCGCCGCCAAAAAAGAGCGACCGCGATGGTTGCGGGCGCTCTTTGTCGGTGCGAGAGCGCAGGCCGGAATCGACCGGCGAAGAGCGACTTTGCAGATCTGCGTTCCCCGGCGGGATGGATGGCTATCCGGCAGTATCGCTTGGTGCTGAGCATGCGCGCGAGCAGCGATCAGCGGGTATCGCGTGTCATGGTTTGTCATTCCCGATTGTCATTCGGGCCCTCACCTGATCACTCGCCATCTCCTCAATCAGCGCTCGATCCGCCGTCAAGCACCTCGCGCACTTTCGCGGCGAGTCCCTCGGGCGTGAAGGGCTTCTCGAGGTACGCGCTCCCGGCGCCGAAGACGCGCTTCTGCTGCAACACGTTCCTGCTGTATCCGGACATGAAAAGCACGCGCAGCGCCGGATGCTGCTCGCGCAGGACGCTGGCCAGCTCTGGCCCGCTCATTTCCGGCATGACCATGTCCGTCAGCACGAGGTCGATCTCCGAGCCCTGTCGTTCCACGATAAGGAGTGCCTCAGCACCCGTCACTGCCTCGAGGACGGTGTAGCCCCAGCAGGCGAGGATTCGGCGCGCCACCATGCGGACGGCCTGGTCATCCTCTACGAGGAGTATGGTTTCCGCACCCCGCGACACCGCTCCTCGTCTGGCCGTCGGCGCCTCAGCCGGTGCCTCCGACGCTTCGATGCGTGGCAGGTAGATCTTGAACGTCGTGCCATGCCCTGGCTCGCTGTAGACCCAGACGTAGCCGTGCGCCTGCTTGACGATTCCGTAGACGGTGGCGAGCCCGAGTCCGGTGCCTTGCCCCACCTCCTTCGTCGTGAAGAACGGCTCGAAGATGCGACTCTGGACCTCGGGCGTCATTCCCGTGCCGGTGTCGCTCACGGCGACCATGACGTACTTTCCTGGCACGATCGTGGTCCCGTCGTGCCACTGGACGTACGCGTCGGTGAGCTCGACATTCGCTGTCTCGATCGTGAGTCGTCCGCCACCGGGCATCGCGTCGCGGCCGTTCACGACCAGGTTCATGAGCACCTGCTCGAGCTGCCCCGGATCGGCCTCGATCGTTCCGAGCGCCGGGGCGAGCGCCATGCGGAGGTCGATGTCCTCGCGCACGAGCCGGCAGAGCATCTTCTCCAGCTCGGAGATGACGGTGTTGAGCGACAGCACCCGTGGCTGAACCACCTGCTGCCGGCTGAAGGTGAGGAGCTGGCGCGTTAGCGCGGCCGCGCGGTCGGCCGCGCGCTTGATCTCCACCACGTCGTCACGGCGCGCATCTTCCGAATGGAATTCCTCGAGCAGGAGCTGACTGTAGCTGATGATCCCAGTGAGCAGATTGTTGAAGTCGTGCGCCACGCCGCCGGCGAGCTGCCCGACGGCTTCCATCTTCTGCGCCTGGCGGAACTGGGCCTCCAATGCCCTGTGCTCCGTGACGTCGTGGGAGTTCAGCACTATGCCGCCAACCGCCGGATCGTCGAGCAGATTCGTCGCGGTCACCATGAACGTCCGCCACGCGCCCAACTTGTGGCGATAACGGATTTCGATGGTCGTCGACTCCCCAGGCATCTGCATCAGCTCTGCCAGCCGCGCCTGCGCTCCGGGCAGATCGTCGGGGTGCACGAGCGCAAAGATCGACTTGCCAATCGTCTCACCCGTGGCGAAGCCCAGAATGCGGTCGTACGCGGGGCTGTAGTACTGGAGTCGGCTCTGTTCATCGATGATCGCGACGAGATCAGAGGCGTTCTCGATGAGCGATCGGAAGCGCCGCTCGCTCCGCTGCACCTGCTCGGCCGCCTCCTGGCGCTCGGTGATGTCCTCGACGATGCCGCCCCGACGGTAGACCTCACCGCGCTCGTTGTGAATCGGGAACCTGCGCTCACGAACCCAGCGTATGGTGCCGTCGGGCCGCACGACGCGGTACTCGACTTCGCACAGGTCCGTGGGGCCAGTCGGGCGCACCTCGAGCGCCCGTGTGAGGTCATCCGGATGGACGGCCTCGCACCACGAGTCCGGCGCGGCGTTGAGCTGCTCACGACTCCGCCCCCAGAGGCTTTCGTACGCGGGACTCACGTAGAGCAGATGGGAGTCCGCCATGTCCCTGAGGTAGAACACGTCGCGCACGCTCTCGGCGAGCTGCCGGAATCGCTCCTCGCTCTCCTTGAGCGCCACAGCGGCGCGTCGCCGCTCGGTGACATCGAGAAGCAAGCCGTGGGAAAGGATGCTGCCATCCGGCTGTCGCTCCTGACGGGACGTCGCCTGGATCCATTTTTCCTCGCCCGTCGGAAGTACGGCGCGCCCCTCCCAGCGCCACGGCGCGAGCGCCGCGATTGCCGCGGCCCCTGAGGCATAGAGGCTCGCCTGATCGTCGGGGTGGATGAGGTCGAAGATCGCGATGTGATCACGCAGGAACGCTTCGGGTGCGACGTCGAAGAGCTCGCGCGCCCCTTCGCTCGTGAACGTGAATCCCTTGCTGCCGTCCGGCCGGTAGACGAACTGGTAGACCATGCCGGGGGTATTTGCCGCGATCTGCCGATAGCGCGTGTCGCTCTCGCGCAGCGCCTGATCCGCGCGTCTCCGCTCAGTGATGTCCGTGACCATCGCGAGCGCGCCGGCGAATGCTCCGTCGCTGTCCGTAAGGGGACTCGTCGCCACGAGCGCGTAGAGCTCGCTCCCGTCTCGGCGCCGGAAGGTGAGATCGTGCACGTCCGCCATGCCGCGCTGCCGGCGCGCGAAGAGCGTGCGCGCCTGAAATGCCGCGTCCGGCGGCATGAAGTCGAAGATCAGTCGCCCGAGCATTTCGGTGGATGCGTAGCCGAGCATCCGCGAGAGGCGTGGATTGACGTAGGTCGTGCTCCCGACCTGGTCGACCACCCACACGCCCTCGTGCGCCGTCTCGACGAGCGTGCGATAGCGAAGCTCACTTGCCTGGAGTGCGTGCGCGGCGCGCTTCCGAACCGCGACATCGCGGACGAGTGTCTGCACCGCGGGCGCGCCCTGGAAGACGGTGGGGACACCGGTGGTCTCGACTTCGACCGGAGTGCCGTCGCGCCGGAGGATGCGAAGCTCCTGGAACGGCACACCCGTGCCTGTGCGTACCGCCTCCATCCGCTTGCGCACGTTATCTCGGGACTCGGGGTGCACCATGTTCAGCACCGACAGCCCAACCAGCTCCTCCGGCGTGTCGTAACCAAGAAGCTGCACCATCGCCGGGTTCACGTAGCGAAAGCGCCCGTCCGCATGAACGGCGATTCCATCCGGCACCGTTTCGACGAGCTGTCGGTAGCGCTCCTCACTTTCCCGCAGCGCGTGCTCGGTGCGCTTGCGCTCCGTGATATCCTGCAACTGCGCGATAAAATACAGCGGCGCGCCGGCCGCGTCGCGTACCAGCACGGCGTTGAGCGCCGCCCACACCGTGTGCCCTTGCTCGTGGAGGTAGCGCTTTTCCATCTGATAACGCTCGATCTCCCCCGCGAGCGCTCGCCGGAAGAGCTCCATGCTCGGTACCATGTCGTCCGGATGCGTGAGCGACAAAAACGTGCCGCCGACCAGATCCTCCTCCGCGTACCCGAGAATCTCGCAGAGCGAGCTGTTCACGCTAATCCAGCGACCGTCGGGGCTCGTGATCGCCATGCCGATCGCCGCGTGATCGAAAGCGCCGTGGAAACGCGCCTTGCTTTGTCGCAGCTCCTCGGCGAGGCGCCGCTCGGCCTCCAGATTCCCATCCGTCAAGCGAAGCGCGTCGCGATGGCGGAGCTCCTGCCCGATCGCGTAGGCGACGTGCGCCACTAGGAGCAGGCGCTCGGAAGAGGCATGCCCCGCGTCCGTGCTGAAATCAATGGCGCCGACCACGTCGCCCATCGGCCCGTGCACCGGCCCGCCCGTGCAGGCGTGGCCGTGCAACGGCTTCGCGTAGTGCTCCGGCCCCTCGACAGTGAGGGGTTGGTCCACGACCAGAGCGGTGCCGGCGGCGTTCGTCCCCATCGTGGCCTCTGCCCAATCGTATCCCGGCAGCAGGCCCGCGGCGCGCATCGCCTCCGCATCGGTGCCTGTCGAGTGGAGGACGATGCCGTCGCGGTCCACCACGTAGGCGACGTGCGGGATCTGCGCGTGCGCGGAGGAGAGCCACTCGAGGTGCGGGCGAGCGACGTCGAGCAGCTCCGCGCTCGCCCTGAGCCGCTGCTCGAGCTCCGCGTCCGACACGCGCCTGAAGGAGATGTGCGCGAGCTCCGGCTGCACGCCGGCCGCACGACTGCGTTCCCACGAATCGAGAATGACCGACCGCAGCGCGGTGTCAGGCGTGAGAGCGAGGCAGGAGTCCTTTTCAGCTGGAAGATGCTTCATCCACGTCCATTATCGGTTACGCTGGCGGAATGTTGAGCGCCCGCGTGGACATGCGTGCAGCGAGATCCTCCCGCGTGACGATGTGCACGGCGCGGCGGCGACATGGTCACCGGCATCAGCACGGAGAGCCAGTCCGGGATGGCCATCAACTACACGCTCAACGCGACCGCGGCCGCGGGCGTCGTTTCCGCTGGCACGCGCACGGTCACGTACACCATCACCGCCGGTCCGTAAGCGACGCGTCGCTCCAGCGAGGATGATGAATCATCCCGAAGTGTCAGTTGGGACTGGAGACTTCGGGGCGTAGGTAAGTCAGTGTCGGCGCAGTGCCGAGTGTAGTAAAGAAAGCGGAGCCGCGAGACTGCGGCTCCGCCTTCCCGTTCAGTGACACCGCTGGTCCAGTACCCACTCGCGCAGCGCTGCGAGCGCGGAAGCAAGCGAGGTCGGCGACCTGGAGCACCAGAGCGCAACGACTTACGAACAGAGGCGCGGGCCGGAATCGAACCGGCGAATAGCGGTTTTGCAGACCGCTGCCTTACCACTTGGCTACCGCGCCAGAGCTCTTTGTTCGGTATTGCAGGAGAATATAGGCGCATTTCCTCAGTGGGGAAAGAAAAAACGGGGGAGGCGACATGCGCGCTCAACGCTGGCGCGGGGCGGGAGGAGCATAGCGACGGCACCTTTGTCCCGGCTTCGTGTGTTGACATCATATATTTGGCCGCATCCACCGTATTGCCGCACACGCCCATACACGCCGACGGAGATTCGCGTGCCCGCTGAACCGAGAGCGATGCTCCCCGACACCGCCGGAGCCACGAAGAAGGACGTGCTGGAGCTCGCCGCAAAGCACAACGTCCGCTTCCTGCGCCTGCAGTTCACCGACATTCTGGGCATCAACAAGAATGTCGAGGTGCCGGCCTCGCAGTTCGAAAAGGCGCTCAACGGCGACATCATGTTCGATGGCTCGTCGATCGAAGGATTCGTGCGCATCGAAGAGTCGGACATGCTGCTGGCTCCCGATCTCTCCACCTTCCGGATTTTTCCGTGGGGAGAGTCGGAGAACCGAGTGGGACGGTTGATCTGCGATATCAACACGCCGGACGGAGCTCCTTTCCCCGGCGATCCACGCGCGGCGCTGCGGCGGCAGCTCGATCGTGCGCGCGCGCTCGGCTTCACGATGAACGCCGGCATGGAAGCCGAGTTCTTCATGTTCCGACCGGGACCGGAAGGGCAGGCGGTGACGGCCACGCACGACGTGGGCGGCTACTTCGACTTGGCGCCGGTTGATCTGGGTGAAAATGCCCGGCGCGGGATCGTTGATGTGCTCGAGCAGATGGGGTTCGAGGTGGAAGCGGCGCACCACGAAGTCGCTCACGGGCAGCACGAGATCGACTTTCGATACGCCGATGCGCTCACGACGGCCGACAACATCGCGACCTTCCGATTCGTGGTGAAGTACATCGCGCAACAATTCGGGTTGCTCGCCTCGTTCATGCCAAAGCCGATCTTCGGACAGAATGGAAGCGGCATGCACACGCATCAGTCGCTCTTTCGCGGCAGCGACAATGCCTTCTGGGATCCGAATGCCCAGTGGGAGCTCTCGCAGACGGCACTCTGGTACATCGGCGGGCTGCTGCGGCACGCCCGCGGTTTCTGCGCCATCACCAATCCGCTCGTGAACTCGTACAAGCGACTGGTGCCCGGCTACGAAGCGCCGGTGAACGTGGCGTGGTCGATGCGCAATCGGTCGCCCATGGTGCGCATTCCGGACCGGCGCGGGCTCGGCACTCGCGTGGAGCTTCGGATCCCCGATCCCGCGGCCAATCCATATTTGGCGCTCACCGTTATGCTCGCAGCGGGGCTCGATGGCATCGAGACGCAGGCCGACTCGCGCGAGCCGGTGAATACGAACATCTGGGAGATGTCGTATCGTGAGAAGCGCCGACTCCGCATCGACGATCTCCCGCACGCTTTGAACGAAGCCTGCGACGAGCTCGAGAAGGACGACGTGATCAAAGCCGCGCTCGGCGAGCATATCACGACCAACTTCATCGATGCGAAGCGCCAGGAGTGGCGCGACTACACGACGCAGGTCAGCGAGTGGGAGCTACAGAACTACCTCGCGAAGTACTAGGACCACATGGCGGAACGGGATCAGCGCCAGTCCGGCAGCACGAGAGCTGTGCGCGGCTGGCGCTGATTCATTGACGCAGGCCGGTACTCACACCGGAAAGAGCATCTCGCGGTATTTCGGCAGCGGCCAGAGATCGTCGCTCACCACGAGCTCCAGCGTATCACTGATCTCGCGCACGTCCGCCATCCGATCGGCGCCATCGGCGGTGAGCAGCTTGGCCTGCGCCTCGAGCTCCTCGTGCATGCCCTCGGCCTTGGCCGTCACCTTCCCGAGCGCGGCGCGGCGCGTCTGCAGCTGCTGGATCAGCGCCGCGATCGCGTTGGCCGCCTCGAGCTGCGGCACGGTCGTGACGCCCGCCGTCTTCGCATCGGCCGCCGATCGCGTGAGCGAGGCCAGATACGAGAACGATGCCGGCAGCACCAGCGTGTCGATGATCTCCTCGAGCGTGTGGATCTCGATGAGCATGTCCTTCACGTAGCGCTCGAGCCGGATGTGGAAGCGCGACTCGATCTCCGGCTTGC
>JAQBQC010000276.1 GCA_028287205.1 Gemmatimonadota bacterium | reverse complement strand
CGACCACCGAGTTGGGCGCGAGCCAGCTGCTCAGCCCCTCGCTCGTCGCGAACGCCTTCCACACCTCGGCCTTGGGCGCCGGCACCGTCACCTCCACCCGCAGCATCTTCTCCGAGCTGGCGCGGCTCTCGGCCGCGGCGGCCGTCGCCGTAGGGGGCGCAGTGAGTTTCTGCGCGGTCGTTGCCACTGCCACCACCGTCGCCGCTACGTAGAACGATCGCATTCGAGGGCCTCGATTGACTTGGTTGATCGTTCAAGTAAATGCGCGTATATTGTCCTGTCAACAACTTTCTTCGCGATGCCTACAGCCGCCCCCACCCGCGATCGCCTCATCGACTCCGCCCGCTACCTCTTCTGGGAGCGGGGATACGCCGGCACGAGCATGGCCGACCTCCTCGATCACGCGAAGGTCAACTCCGGCAGCTTCTACCACTTTTTCGAGAGCAAGGAGGCGCTGCTCCGCGAGGTGCTCGAGGGCTACCTGTTCGCGCTCCGGCCAATGATCGTCGACCCGGCCTTCGCCAAGTCCGACGATCCCGTCGAGCGGATCTTCGCGATTCTTGCCGGCTATCGCGAGCGCATCCTGATCACCGATTCCAGATACGGCTGCCCACTGGGCCGACTCGCGCTCGAGATCGATCCCGAGAATCGCCCGGCGCATGCGCTCATCGCGAAGAACTTCCAGGGATGGATCGGCGCCGTGCGCGAATGCATTGAAGAGCTGAAGCCTCAGCTCCCGCGCAACACCGATCTTGATGCGCTCGCGACCTATGTGCTCGCGCTGATGGAGGGAGGTGTGATGCTCTCACGCTCGTACGGATCGGTCGAGCCGTTCGATCGCACGGTCACGCAGCTGCGCCAACACTTTCAGCTGTTGCTGTCGCCGAAGTCTGCGAAAGCGACGCCGACGAAGAAGCGAAAGGACAAATCCGCTCGCAAGGAGACCGGACGCCTCAAAAGATCGCGATGAGCTGCGCGATGTAGACGTTCGATCGACCGGGGCTTGGTTCGACGTTCCGGCGTTCCCAGTCGAGTTGAAGGCGAAGCCACTCCGGTGATGACAGGAGATTCACGCCGAACACGTTCCACGTCGAGTGTGTGGCGGCAGTCGTGATGGTCGAGCCAACTGCCGTCGTACGCGTGTCCCAGTAGCGGTCGTACTTGTAAACCGGTTCGAGCCAGGGGAGTACCTTGTACGCGACGAGTGCATAGCCACCACCGGCGTCGAGATACGTGGTGCTGCTCGTGGGTCGCTTCCGATAGAGGCCTTCGCCTTCCACCGTCAACGCATGCCACACGGCGCGGCCGTCGTATCCCCACGCGTGATCGGCGCCCTCGTTTGCGATCTTGGCCGAAACCGAGAGGAACGACAGCGGCGAGATCGTAAGCCGCGACATCAGCATCTGGGTCTTGTCGGGATTGCTCGTGGCATTCGGCCCCTCACCGTTCACGACTGCGGCCGCGAGCGTCGCGAAGCGTCCCCATCCTACCTGCGCCATCGCTCCGATGTCTCGCTTCTGCGAGAGACGATCGACGGCCTGCGCGCGGTCCGCCGTCTTGAGCGTTGCGAACGACGTGAGATACTCGAGACTGTATGGCGTCTTGAACTGCCCCGCGACGATGGCAGGATGCAATTGCGCGAGCAACGAGCCCGGCGTCGCCCACTTCATCGGCGGCACGAGCTGGACGTACGCGTCGGTGAGCGTGAAGCCCGCAACGGTGCTGTCCGATCGGAGCTTCCCCGTTTGTGCGCCTGAGAAATCGCCTTGAATCTTGATTCCGAAAAATGGCTTGGGACCGACTTGAACGGTCAGTCGACCGCGATTGAGGAGAAAGCCCGTCGCACCGTCGGTGTGCGTCATCCTCACCGAGACGTACCCGGAGAGGGCAGGCATCGACGGAAAGAACCGCATGTTGAGAACCGGCGACGGTCTTAGCTGGTAGATGGGAACAGGAGCAGCATCAGGATGCGCAACGTGCGTCGTGTCCTGGGCAAGTGCCTCCGAGCTCGAGCAGCTCGCCGCAAGAATGGCTGCCGCCGCACCGATCACGTGCCGCGCTCGCCCGCGACGTGATCGTGCCAGGCTTCGAGTAGCAGTCAACGGTCATTCCCTCTCGAAGACAAATCGTGGATGGAGTTACGTCGGAAACAGGGAGTGCCTCGTCCAGAAGGCTTCGCCAGGGCAGGATGGTACGCCGAACCGGCCCGATATGCAACACGCTGCCTATCGGGAATACTCCGAACGTGCGCCGGCTGGCATTCGCATTGCCACTGCACACCTTCAGAGGACCATCGCCTACGAGCACCACAACGCCGGAGCAATCAGTGTCGGGTCAGCTCGAGAGCACCAGCGGCGTGAGCCGTCGCGACCTCGCGTCAAAGGCGTAGTGATGCGCCGCATCGCCGATCCCACAGTGCGCGTGAGCCGCCGCGCCGGCATCACGATCGGCCTCGGGCTCGGCGGCTTCGTCGACGGGATCCTGCTTCACCAGATCGCGCACTGGCACAACATGGGATCGTCGGTGCTGCCGCCCACCACCATGGATGCGCTCGAGCGAAACATGGTGTGGGATGGATACTTCCACGCGGTGACGTGGCTGCTCACGCTGATCGGCGTCTACATGCTGCACTCCGACGCTCGGCGAGGTCTCGGCATTCCGAGCGCGCGCGCGTTCACCGGGCAGCTCATCACCGGCTGGGGGATCTTCAATCTGATCGAAGGGATCATCGACCATCACATTCTGAATCTGCACCACGTGCGCGACCTGCCCATTCATGTGCCGGTATTGGACTGGCTCTTCCTGCTCGTGGGTGGCCTCGGCTTCATCGTGCTCGGCTGGCTCCTGGCGCGACCCAGTCCACCGCACGCTCCCGCGCCGGCGCTCTAGGCCTTCAGAAGCCGGCGCGCGGCATTGTCGCTCGCCTCGACGATCGCTCGATGCCACTCGTGATAGACGTTGATCAGCCGGCGCGCCAGCGGCGTGAGCTTCGCGCTTCCGTGCTCGGAGCCGCCGCGCGAGATCTCGAGGATCGGGGCGCCGAGTATGCGCTCCATGTGCCGGACTCGGTTGATGCACGTGCGATAGCTCATGTCGCACTGCGCGCACGCGCCGCGAATCGTGCCCGCGACGCCCACCGCCTCGAGCAGGCGGATGTAGCGCGGCCCAATGAAGAACTCTCCATCGCAGGTGAGCCAGCCCTTGAGCCGCGTCTGCACGCGGCCGTCGAGGAGCCTGGGCGAGCTGCTTCCCGCGACCGCGCGCCTGGATTTGCTGGCCGGGCGCGCAGGCGTTCGGCGAGCGGTAGTAGTTTTTCGAGCGACCGATGTCGGCATAACTTGAAGGTGCATTCCGTTCGCGCAGAACGGAAGCGCACAAACCATCCGGGAAACCATCTCATGCTCGTCCAGCGCCGGCTCCACTCGTTGATGCTCGCAGCCCTGGTCACGACGCTCGCCGCCTGTGCGAAGAAAGATGCCGCGCCGGCCGACGATGCGATCATCGTCTTCAACGCGGGTAGCCTCGCGCGCCCACTGCGTGCCGCGCTCGACTCGTTCACGGCAGGCACGAAGATCCGCGTCGAGCAGGAGAACGCTGGCAGCGTCGAGACCGCGCGCAAGCTCACGGAGCTCCATCGCATTCCGGATCTCGTCGGCTCCGCGGACTATCAGGTCTTTCCGAAATACCTGATGCCGGCGCAGACGAGCTGGTACGCCCGCTTCGCGCGCAACCGCATGGTGCTCATGTACACGCCCAAATCCAAGCTCGCGT
>JAQBQC010000407.1 GCA_028287205.1 Gemmatimonadota bacterium | reverse complement strand
TAGCAGCTAACTAGTTGATAGTTACCTTAGCTAACTAATAGTATTGCGCATGCCGCCCGCATCCACAAGACCCCGCACGCCGCGCCCGCGCGGGCCACGGCGCGAGCCCCAGCGGCCCGGCACCCTGGACCTCGCCGACCGGCTCCACTCCGCCGCGATCCACCTCCTCCGCCGCCTCCGCCGCGAGGACGACGCCTCCGGCCTCCCCGCCCCGCAGCTCTCGGCCCTCTCCGTCATCGTCTTCGGCGGCCCGCTCACGCTCGGCGAGCTCGCCCGCGCCGAGCAGGTGCGGCCGCCGACGATCTCGAAGCTGATCGTCGCGCTCGAGCAGCAGGGACTCGTCCAGCGCGAGGTCGACGCGGGCGACCGTCGCGTGGTGCGCGTGCGCGCAACGCCGCGGGGAACGAAGGTGCTGCAGGACGGCCGGCAGCGGCGCGTCGCCGCCCTCGTCTCGTCGCTGGGCGCACTCTCGGCGCGCGAACGGGCACTGCTTGCGCGCGCGCTTCCCGTGCTCGAGCGAATTGCCCGCGGTGCCGGCGGCGACTGAGCCCAGCCGCGTCCTGAACAGCTACCCGCGCGGCTTCACCGGCGGCGGACCGGACTGCGTCGCAGGCTCGGTCGGCTGCGGAAGCTTGTCCACGCCCACGATCGTCGCCTTCGTCAAACGCGCGTTCGAGTCCGACAGGCTCGTCGGCTTGTCGTAGATGAGGCGGTTCGGAGCCTGCGGCGTCGCCAGGCGCTGCACGGTCTCGGACGCGCGCGTGCTCGCCTCGTCGCGCTCGCGCCGCACGGCGGTTCGCTGGCGGCTCTCCGCGCTCTGCGCACACCCCGCCAAGGCAATCGTGAGCGCGACGGCGCCCGCGTATGCGACGAGCTTACGACGCATCGTCGCCATTCTCGCGATCGTCGGAGCGCGCGCCGGCCACGAGCCACGCGCTCACATCCTCCGCCTGCGACGCGAGCTGCCATTCGTGCCAGATCAGGAGCGCCATCGCGCGATGCGCGCCGTCACTCTCGCCCTGCGCCACGCATCGCTCCTGCAGCCATCGCTCGAAGCTCTCCGGCGTGGGGCCCTCGCGCACGGCATCCTCGAGCAGCCCGCGTTGAATCGCGAGCCCGATCGAATCCGCAGTCGTGTTGCGCGAGCGGCGCCTGCGCCGCCCTTCACTCGCATCGAGCGCATGCAGCAGGCCGCTGCAGAGCTCCACTGGCGTGACCGTCATGAGGCGACCTCGATCGCAGGCGCCCATCCGGGACGCGCCGGTCGCGCGTAGCGACGATCCTGCGCCACCAGATCGAGGGGAATGGTGGTGAGGTCCAGCAGCACGAGCGTGCGAATGGAGAGCGCCGTATACGTCGTCATGGCCTTGAGATATCCGTGGCACGTCTCGCACGTCTCCACGCGCCTGAGCTGCTCATCTCCCTCGGGCTGCAGCGAGCCGAGCTTCCCGTGATCGAGCTCGTCGCAGAACGCGCAGTGCAGGAGAGGCAGCGGCCAGTCCGTGCTGCAGCATCCGCATCTCAGCCTCCGCTCGCGCTCGATGCCGCGCACCTCCGCGAGCGACGGCCATGCGCCGCACACGGGGCAGTAGCCCCGCTGCCACGCGCTCGCGGCGCTCGGCTCGAGCGTGAGCGCGGCAGCCATCAGCAGCGGCATCGCCGCAACCTGCGCGACGATCGCGAACGCATCGATCGACGCATCGCATCGCTCGGCCATCTCCGCAAGAGCACGATCGTCCCGCGAGATCGCCGCACGGATCGCTGCCGACGGATCGACATCATTGCCGCCGCGCACGCCCGCAACATCCGAAAGCCGGCGCACCAGGCGCTTCGCTCGCTGCCCGTCGATGCGCAGAACGGCGCCATGCAGCATCGGCGCATCGTCCGGCCGCTCCGCCCGCACAGTCACGACCGAATCCCACGCGCGGCTGCTCGACTCCTCGAGCGCGACGTCGAGCAGGTCGAGCCACGGCTGCCACGCCGGATCTACCTGTGCTTCGATTCCGCCGGGAAGTCCGGCGGAAGTCCCGACTGTGCCAGTGGACCAGGGCATTCGACTTTGGGCAGGAGACACGGCGTTTTCGCATACATCTTCGAGCCTGCATGCAGCTGGAGCTCGGGGCCTCGGTTGCCGACATCGGCGCCGGCCCCATCGCCGCGCGTGCGCCGCGCTTCGGGACTCACACAGGCCGTGCAGAGCGCCACGAGCGCGATGAAAGCAAGATTGCGCGCGCGATCCGTCATCGGAACACCTGCACGCCCGACACGTGGATCTGCTCCGACGAGAGCATGATCACCATTCGCAGCATGAATCCGCCGGCGAGCACGAGCGCCGCCGGCAGTACGACGCTGTGCGACGGACGCCGCTGCAGCACGAGCGGCACGACGATCCCCGCGACGATGACGCCGAGCACCAGCACCGCGCCCCATGCGTTGAGCAGGGCGCGCGCGGCACCGCCGAGCGAAATCAGGAAGCACACGATCGAAATGAGCTCGAGCACGAGAGCGACGTTGTCGAAGCGCGCGAGCCAGTCGTTGGTGGACGGCGAGTCCACCCGCCGCCAGTGCGAGATGAGCAGAAGCGCCGCCATCGACGTCGACACTGCGGAGAGCAGGAACACGATGCCGAGCCACGAGGAGTCGGACCACATTGGGCGGTTCGTGACCGCGAGCAGCACACCGGTGTATCCCGCCAGCGCGAGGCCGAAGATGATGCCACCGATCGCGCCGGCCGTCACGAACGGCGCGCGCGCGAGAAAGCGCAGCGCTCGGAGTCGTGGCCGATCCTCCTCCGCGATCGCCTCGAGTGTGGCGACCAGCGCGAAGAAGCCGAAGAGGAGCAAAATCCACACGCCTACCGACATTGGCGACCACCACTTGAACATCAGGCGGCCGGTATGGTTTTGAATCATCATGTGCCAGAAGCGCAGCGGCACGGAAAGATCGATGATGAGCAGAATGCCGCTGACCGCCGCGCCCGCGAGCGCGAGGAAGCTCGCGATCCGAATGTACGCTCGATCGCGCGCCGTGCCGAACATGCGAAGAAGCCCCGCGAGCAGCAGCGCGCCGCCGGCGATGCCGCCGATGAAGAAGTACAGGATGATGAACCAGCCGAAGCCCGGCGGCGCCGTGAAGAAAGTGCCCGGCAGATCAGTCTGCACGCGTCGCGTCCTCCCGTGGCTCGCGGGCGATCTCGCGCATGCGAGTCGCGCGCAGCGTCAGCGCGCCCACCGCGGCCATCACGATCGCGCCGAAAGTGGAGAGCAGCGAGCCGCGCACCAGATTGCGCGACGGCATCTTCGGCTCGCGCGGCAGCCCGTACACCTCCGGCTCATCGACCAACAGGAAGAACGAGTTGAGACCGCCGAGCGGCCCCTGCGGATCGGCGCCGTAGAGGTGGGCGCGCGATTCGCCCTGCTCGCGGAGCTGCACGACGCGCGCTGCCGCGCGCTCGCGCAGCTCCGAGATCGGACCGAACTGGATCGAATCCGTGGGACACGCCTTCGAGCACGCCGGCTCGAGACCAACACTGATGCGGTCGTAGCACAGCGTGCACTTCTGGGCCGTGTTCGATACGTGATTGATGTCGATCACGCCGAAGGGACAGGCGCCGATGCAATCGCGGCAGCCATTGCACGTGTCCGACTGAATGACGACGGTATCGAACTCGGTGCGGATGATCGCGCCGGTGGGACACACCTCGAGACATGGCGCCTCCACGCAGTGCTTGCACACGTCGCTCATCATGAGCCAGCGCCCCTCGTAGGGTTCGGGGAACTGTTCCACGAACTTCACGTGGCGCCACGT
>JAQBQC010000399.1 GCA_028287205.1 Gemmatimonadota bacterium | reverse complement strand
CGGGACGTCGGCGTTTCTGGCGGCCCAAAGCTCGCAGCTACAACAGCAAGTCGAAGAGACGAAACGAGCGCTCCCAGTGCTCGCTCGACGGATTCTTCAGATGCGAATCGATGATCTTGAACGTGTGCGCCAGCGCAACGCTGAGCCCACCGGCCACGGCCGGCAGCTCTGCGTCGGCCTCATCGCTCAGCGGCAGATCCAGCGGTGGACGAATGGTGAGCTCGTTCAGAATCGGCAGCAGGCCGATATCGGCGTCCATGCGTCGAAACTCGAAGATCCGCTCCTGAAGGCCCGCCGTGATCGGAATGTCGATGACGGCGATTGCCTGCCGAAGATTCGCATGCGCGATCGCCGTGGCGCGAATCAGCAGATCCTCGATGTTGTGATTCAGGAATTCATCGAGACGCTTGAGATCGTCCTTGTCCACGTCGAGGCTGGCGGCTTCGCGAAAGAATCGCTCGAAGCGCGCGATGCTCATCGCATGCGTGGCGTGCAGTCCTGCCGTCATTTGCTGAACACTGTTTGAAGAGCGCGGCGTCGGTGCGACGATGCGGATGCAAGGCGTGGACGTTCTGCGGTGCGTCGTGAAGCTGTCCGAGCACGTCTTTGAGCGCCGCCGGACAAAACAGAAGCTCGGGCCGGACAACCGCGCGGCCGCATGCGATCAGAGCAGTGCGAGCGGCTCTTCGCGCGCTCATCGTGCCGTCGTCGTGCCGTCGTCGTGCCGTCGTCGTGCTCTGGCGCCGACACCCTGGCGCCGGTACGTTCGTCTGGTCATCAGCCGCCGCGCACGTCAACACGCCGCGCACGTCAACACGCCGCGCTCTCTGCGCGGCACATTCAACGGAAAAATGCCATGGCCACGGTTCTGATCACCGGTGCCAGCACCGGCATCGGTCTCGCCACCGCGCTCGCATTCGGTCGCGCCGGCCACACGGTGGCCGCAGCGATGCGAAATCCGGCTCGATCTCCCGAGCTCGCGAACGTCGCCGCACGCGAACGGCTTCCCATCACTGTGTTCACGATGGATGTCGATTCCGATGCGTCGGTCGTCGACTCGATCGCCAGAATCGGCGAAACGATCGGTGCGATCGACGTGCTCGTGAACAACGCCGGAATCGAGCGAATGGGCTCCGTCGAGCAGCTGTCGCTGGCGGATTTTCGTGCGGTCATGGAGACCAACTACTTCGGCGTCATTCGCTGCATCCAGGCCGTTCTCCCGGCCATGCGAGCGCGGCGAAGCGGATGCATCATCAACATCGCCTCCGTTGCCGGACACATTGCCATGTCGCCAATGGCGTCGTACACGGCATCGAAGTTCGCGCTCGAGGCATTGAGCGAATGCCTCGCGCAGGAGGTCAAGGCATTCGGCGTTCGCGTCGCGATCGTCGAGCCGGGTATCATCGACACCGCGATGTCCAGGCACATCGGCAGCTCCGAGGCTCACTCACCGTATCCGCAACAGCGTCGCAACGCCGCTTTGTTCGCAGCAGTATTGACGAATCCTGCGCCAGCGTCGCTCGTTGCCGACAAGGTGCTCGAGATTGTGTCCAGCGGAACCTGGCAACTGCGGCACCCAGTCGGCCCCGACGCCGCACCATTCCTCGGCTGGCGCAATCAAATGAACGACGAGGCGTGGGTGGATTTTGGCGCGCTGGATGACGACGCGTGGTACGAGCGAGTCAAGGCGGACTTCGGAGTGGACGCGCGCCCGGCGTCGTGAGCGAATGAGGCGATAGCGCGACTAGCACGGCAACCCGCCGACAGTCCACCTGTCGTGCACAAACCATCGATTGACTTTTGCGACGACGAAGGCAACCGTCGTCCCTAACTCGCGCGTCCTCCCGCCAACACCTCCCCGTACAACCTCCGCATCGTCTCCCCGATCACGTTCCAGCTATACCGCTGCTCCGCCGTCGTGCGCGCATTGCGCTCGAGCGCCGCACGCAATCCCGGATCGCGCAGCACCGTCGTCACCGCGGACGCGAACGCCGCAGGGTCATCGCGAATCAGGATATTCTGCCCATCCACCGCGACGAGCCCTTCGCATCCCACCGACGTCGACACCACCGCCTTTCCCATCGCCCACGCGTCCAGGATCTTGAGACGCGTGCCGCCACCGATGCGGAGGGGCACGACGTAGCAGGCCGAGGCGGCGACGTAGGGACGGATGTCATCGACGTGACCGGTGAGGTGAATGCCGCGCGTCGCGTAGCTCGCGATCACGTCCGGCTTCGCGCGCCCCACCCACGTGACCTTCACACGCTCATCGCGCGAGCGCACCAGCGGCAGAATCTCCTCGTCGAAGAACGCGAGCGCATCCGCATTCGGAAACCAGCTCATCCCGCCCACGAACACGATCCCATCCACGGCGCTCGCGCCGCCCGGCACGAACGCTTCGACGTCTACGCCATTCGGAATCATTTCGAACCGCGCATTCGGAGCGAGCGTCCGAAGGTCCTCTGCGTCGGAGTCCGACACCGCGAGATTGAGCGCGACGCGGGGGCTCCACCGCCGTTCTTCGCCCTCCATCAATCGCGCCTGCACACGCAGATAGAGATGACGTAGCGCGTTCTGCTCGTTCGCGGCGCGCCGGCGCAGCAGCGCCGACTCGACATTCTGATGCACGGCGATCACGGGAATGCCCGCAAGCATCGGGACGTACGCGCCCAGGTCGAGGCTGTCGAGGTGGGCGAGCACGAACTTCTCGCGCGCGAGATGAGAGAGCAGCGCGCGTTTGAACGCCGCGCTCTCGTAGGCGAAGGCCGTGTACGCCCGGCCCGTGAGGAGACTGCGCGCGTGGTCGGCAAGCATTCGCGCGCGACTGTGCTCCTGCTCGATCGGGAACGCCTCCACCGAGGACGCGATCGTCCGCAGCACAGCAAGGCTCCCGGCGAGGTCGGGCGTCGTCGCACGGCGGTAGAAGCACAGGGCCGTCACATCGTAGTCGCGCGCGAGCAAACGCAGCACGTTGTACGAGCGAATGGCCGTTCCACTATCCGGCGGGAAGGGCAGTGTCTGACTGAGAAACAGCAGCTTTGGTCTGGCCATCTATCGAGATCACGCGCAAGAGTACGAGTCGACGGGAGCGTAGTATTTAGATGGCATCGCACAACCGTGCAACGCCGATGCACCAAGGGCCGCGGCGTTTCCGTCGCGGCCCTGCGCGTACTTGGATCGCTTCGCTGGCACTACTCGCGGAAGTCCTCTCGCGCCGCTCCCGTGCCGCTGTCGCGCCTCATTCGCCTACTTGCGCTTCGCCGCTCGCTTCCGACCTCCCGTCTTCTTGCGCCCACCGGTCTACTTGCGCCCGCCGCTCGACTTCCGCTTCGCAGGAACCTTCGCGCCCTTTTTGCGCGCCTCTGAAAGTCCGATTGCGATCACCTGCTTCCTGCTCTTCACCTTGCCGCCCTTCCCACCACGTCCGCTTCGCAACGTTCCCTTCTTCCGCTTCGTCATCGCACGCTCGACTCGTTTCCCCGCGGCCTTTCCATACTTGCGTCCACTCTTCTTCCTGGTTGCCAT